>NZ_JBDGML010000103.1:0-57619 GCF_057655195.1 Arthrobacter sp. Soil_N43 | reverse complement strand
AGGCGCGTCGAATTCAACGAGAGTCCGGTGGCCTCCACGGACATGGGCAATGTCTCGCAACTGGTGCCAAGCATCCATCCGCTGCTCGGCTACGACGTGGGCGGCGCAGCCCATCACACGGCGGATTTCGCCGCCTATGGGTCCTCCGCATCCGCCGACAGTGCCGTGATGGACGGCGCGTTCGGTCTGGCGGCGGCCGCCGCAGCGGCAGCGGGGGATCCCAGGCAGCGGGCCCTCCTGCTGGGCGGCAGCCTTGGTTGAGGGAAAGGTCCGGCCGCCGTGACGTGCAGGCCGGACCAGCCTTAATGCGACCGCTCAGGCGTGCCTCTGCGCCACGCTTTCGAGCCAGGCCGTGATGAGGGGAACGACCACGCCACTGTGCATGGCGCCCAAGTGGTCAAGGCCGGGAAGTACGCGCACGTCCCAGCCTGCCGCTGTCAGCTCCCGCTCATGGGCCGCAAGGGGCGCGCCGATCCTCACCTGCACGCCTCCCCAGAGCGGCGAGTAGTCGATTTGATCGTTTGCTCCTGCAAATGCCAACCGCGGCAGGCCGGGAACCACCGCTGCTGCTGCATCATCGAAGTCCTGCAGCGCTTCGTAGAGCGTCAGGAATTGGCGGGTCTGTGCCTCGTCCGTTTGGATCGTCGCGGAATCCCAGTCGCCCGGCTCGGGAGCCTCGTCAGCGGAAGGTGCTTGCGCCGGGGCCTTGGCTGCCATGGAGTGCGCTGCCCTGGTGACCGCGAGCATGCTCTCGTATGGACCGTCGAGGGGCGGGAAGCCGCCCATGATCAGCGCCCAGAGACGGTTGGTACGGGTGGCCAGCTGCAGCCCGCAGAGGGCGAGCCGTGAGTACCCGTAATACGCGAACTCGCCAGCGTCTGCCGCGTCGGCGATGGCCAGGAGATCCGCGGTGACGTTCTCCGGGGTGAGGGTATCCGGCGCCGGGTGCGCCATCCGGTGCCCTTCGTAGTCTGCCGCGACCACCCGATAGTACGGGGACAGGCCCGCTACAAGGTTCGGCCCCAGGTCCGGGTCGGCGCCCCAGGCGCGCATCGTCTGCGCCTCGGACTCAGTGCGGGGCGCGACCCTCGCGGGGATGAGGAGCGCCCGGCCCGCGCCGCTGACGGCGATGGGAATGCTGGACCCGTCGTGGAGCACCGCTTCTGCGCTGTAGTTCATCGTTCCTGCCGTCCCTGGGTGAAGGGTGTTTACCGGCTACCGGTTGCCGGCCTCCATCCGGAGGCGGTGGTACTCCTCGCGGGGCATGGGCACCGCGTCCGGGGTGCCCAGCTTGTTGAGGGGGATGCGGTGGGTCTCTGGGGCAGACCACGCCGCAATCGCGCCGATGATCGTGATTCCAAAGCAAATGGACCCGATGACAAATGGTACGTTCGCGGACCCCGGCGGGGCTACGGTTGCGAAGAGGGTGGGCAGGAACGCTGTGAGCACAAGGCCAATGTTCTGCGAGACAGCGAAGCCTGTGACACGCGTGCGGGATGGGAAGAGCTCCTGGAAGAAGCTGGCGAACGTCGCGTTCCAGACCTGATAGAGCGTGCCCCACATGAGGATCGCCAAGACCACAGTGAGCACAACATTGTTCTGGCTGACCGCGTGCAGGTAAGCGTAGGCCAGGGCGCCGGATCCCAGGGACCCGACAATCATCAGCGGCCGGCGGCCAAACCGGTCGGAGAGATCTCCAAACCAGGGGATGAGAGCCAGCGCCACCACGTTGGCCAGGACAGGGATCCAGAGGTATACGCTCGTGCTCATGCCGACGCCGTAGCCCGGCTGCGTGGCATAGGCCGCGCCGAAGACTGCCACGGTCACGCCAACGACGTTGACCAGTGTCATACAGACCGCGCGCAGTACGTTGAGTCCGCTTTCGCGCATGACCTGGACAATTGGCGCCTTGCGGATCTCCCGGTGCGCCTTCTCCTTCTCGAAGACAGGAGTTTCCTCGACCTTCCGCCGGATCATGTATTCGGCGAACACGACCAGGGCACTGAGAAGAAAGGGAATGCGCCATCCCCAGGATTTGAAGGCTTCGTCGGAGAGCACGGCCGAGAGCGGGAGGAAGACCGCAGCCGCGACAATCTGCCCGGCCTGCGTGCCCTGCAGGGCGAAGCTCGCATAGAAGCCGCGCCGGCCGAAGGGCGCGTGCTCCACGATCATTGCGCTGGCGCCGCTCAGTTCCCCTGCCACGGCAAAACCCTGGACCAGCCGCAGGGCAACCAGCAGGGCAGGCGCCAGGATGCCAACCTGGCCGTAAGTGGGCAGCAGAGCCACCGCGAACGTTGACACGCCCATCAACAGCATGGCAGGAACCAGCACGTTCTTCCGGCCGTGCCTGTCACCCCACTGGCCGAGGAAGAACGCCCCGATGGGCAGTGCACTTTTTTCGACCGGCATCACCCTTGGTAAGCGCCTTCCATGAAAGACCCTGCAGGGCTGCCCTGTCAAAGCCCTTTTGTTGCGCCCGTCACATTCCAGCACCGCTGAGGCGTCCGCGATCCTCCGCGGCGGCGAGGGGTAGCCTCTACATCAGGAAACCCTCGCGCTGGCCAGGAGCGGCAGATGACTGAGAAGATGACCGGCCCGCTGGCCGACTTCGCCGCAGAAGATGTGGCGCGCGCCGGCGGCAAGGGCGCCAACCTCGGTGAACTGGTGCGGCACGGCTTCCCGGTGCCGCCCGGCGTCGTCCTCACCACCTCCGCCTACGCCGCCTTGCTGGCGGACACCGGACTGGGCCTCACGTTGGACCAGCTGCTGGAATCCGGGTCAGACGGATCCCTGATCCGGGACGAATTTGCCCGCGCCGCCATGCCGGAGCGGATCCGGGCGGAAATCTCTGCCGCGTACGCCTCCTTGGGCGCCGGACCGGTGGCGGTCCGGTCCAGTGGCACCGCCGAGGACCTGGCCGGCGCCGCGTTCGCCGGACAGCACGACACGTACCTGAATGTGCTCGGCGAGGATGCAGTGCTTGCGGCGGTCACCGGCTGCTGGGCCTCCCTGTGGACAGACCGCGCGATTGCCTACCGGGAGCGGGAAGGGATCGCCCCGGGCGAGGCGGCGATCGCCGTCGTGATCCAAAAGATGGTTTCCGCGGACACCGCCGGTGTCATGTTCAGCGCCAATCCGGTGACCGGCGAACGCGGCGACATCGTCGTTGACGCGAGTCCGGGGCTGGGCGAGGCTGTGGTTTCCGGACGAGTCACGCCGGAACACTATGTCCTGGACGGCAGCGGCCGGGTCAGGGCGTTCACTCCGGGTGGTCGGGAGGTGGCCATCCGGGCTGCTGCCGGCGGCGGCACGCGGGAGTACGCCGGACCCGGGAGCACCGGGCCCGCCCTCACTCGGCAGCAGCTCACGGAACTGGCGCGGCTGGCGCGCGGCGTGCAGGACCATTTCGGCAGGCCGCAGGACATGGAATGGGCCATCGCCGGGGGCCGCCTCTACCTGCTCCAAGCCAGGCCGATGACCGCCCTTCCGCCGCAGCCGCTGCGGCTCAGCCGCTTCCAGCGGCTCGTGGGCCCGTTCTTCGTCGAGATGTTCCAGGAGCGTCCTTATCCCCTCGACGTATCGGGCTGGATGCAGCGCGGGATCCTGGCGATGCTCCATGGCATGGCGGACAGTGTCGGCATCCTCTTCCCCTCGGTGGCACAGATCCTTCAGGAAGAGGACGGGGTGGTGATCCGGCTGGTACCGCCCGTGCCGAGGACCACACTGCGCGTCCTGGGAGCGCCGGTCTCGCTGGCGCGCCGGGCACGGCAGTTCGATCCGGCCCGATGGAACGAGGACCCCAGGTTCGCGGCATTCCTGGAGAACGTCCGGCGGCTAAAGGGTTCCGAGCCGAAGTCCCAGTCCTGGCGCGAAGTCATGGCGCTCGCGGACGGTGCCTTCGACGCGATGCGGGGGATCACCGAGCTTCGGAAGTCCTATCTTCCCGGCGTTGCGATCTCCGTGCTCAAGCTGCGCCTGCTGCTGCTGCTTCTGGGAAAGCCGCGGCTTGCCTCGGCCCTCATCGCCGGCGCCGAAACCCGCACGAGCCAGGCGAACCGGGCCCTGGAGGATTTGGCCGAGCGCGTGCGGTCCAGCCCGAGGCTGGAGCGTGCCTTGAGGGGACTCCGGCCCGGTGAACTGTTGGACCCGCTAGGGCACAACGAGGAGTTCAGGGAGTTCGCCGCGGAGTTCAGGGCGTTCCTTGCCGAGTACGGTCACCGCGAAACGGTCAGCGTGGTGTTGAGCAGTACCCCGACCTGGTCCGATGCGCCGGAGGTGGTCCTCGGCCTGATTACCGCGATGCTGGGCGAG
Source organism: Arthrobacter sp. Soil_N43 (assembly GCF_057655195.1). Taxonomy (NCBI): domain Bacteria; kingdom Bacillati; phylum Actinomycetota; class Actinomycetes; order Micrococcales; family Micrococcaceae; genus Arthrobacter; species Arthrobacter sp. Soil_N43. The sequence continues at coordinate 53,308 of NZ_JBDGML010000103.1, read as the reverse complement.
CGGCGCGCGGCTGCGGACCAGACCGGAGGGGCGCTGGCGGAGCTGTCGCGGCATCCCGCCCTTCGTTTCGAGCCGCTGCGCCGGCATCTTCTGTCCGTCGTAGATGCGGCGAAAGCAGGCATGGCCTTCCGCGAAGACAGCCACTTTTACGCCACGATGGTTCTCCCGCCGCTGCGGCGCGCCCTGCTTGAGCTGGGCCGCAGGCTTTGCGCGGCTGGCGTGCTGGCGGATCCGGAGGAGGTCCACCACCTGCGGTACGAAGAGCTGGCCGCAATCACCGACCCCGGTGCGCTCCCGCCGTCGGAGCGGGACCGGTACCGCCGGCTCGTGCTGGACAGGGCAGCCAAGCGCCGTGAGCTGGACGGCATTCCGCTGCTGGATCCGGCCGTGCTGTTCCGGCAGCGGCGCCGGCCGCCCGGTGTCCTGGTTTCCGGTGTGCCTGCCAGCCGGGGTCAGGCCACCGGAGAGGCAAGGATCATCCGTGGCCCGGCCGATTTCGGGCTTCTGCGCAGCGGCGAGGTCCTCGTTTGCCCGTACACCAATCCCTCCTGGACCCCCCTGTTCCAGCGGGCCGCCGCCGTCGTGGTGGACGCTGGCGGCATCGGTTCGCATGCTGCCATCGTTGCCAGAGAGTATGGAATACCGGCGGTCATGGGGACCGGATTCGGGACCAGTGTGCTGCGGAACGGGGACCTGGTCAGAGTCGACGGGAGTACCGGCCGGGTCTTCCCAGCAGCGCGTGAGCTCTAAGCCCAGGCGTCTTCGCTGGCGGCGATGCGGTCCACAAAGTCCAGGACCGCGGGGTGCGCCGGGTTGATGAGATGGCTGCCGGTGACGAGCACGGTCTGGGTAAAGGGCAGGGCGCCCGACAATCTGGCGTTCACCAGCCGGCATGCCTCGATTGAATCCTGGGCTGTGACGATGAGCGCCGGCCGGCGGATTCCCGCGAGTTGGTCCTCGTCCAGCTCCATCGCGTCCTCGCTGAGGTCCATGCCGTGGCCCTTGATTTCCGCGAGGACGGCCGGCCCGGTCGCTGCAAAAATCTGCTTGATGCCCTCCGGGAATGATTCCCAGGCGGCGTCGCCCAGGGCCGCCCGGATCACCGCCTCCGCGATCTGGCCGGGCTGCCCGGCGGACTGCTCAAGCACTCTGAGCCGCAGTTCGCGTGCCCAGGCGTCAGCGAGCGGATCGAGCGTGAACAAGGCCGGTTCCAGGAGAACCAGCGCCTTCACCTTGTCGGGAAACCGGCGGGCCAGTTCGATGGCGATGAGGCCGCCGGTGCTGCGGCCGATCACGACGGCGGGCCCCGCGTGCAGTGCGGCCAGCACACCGGCAGCGTCGTCGACGTGGTCAATCAGGTCCAGGGTGCCGAAGGGCGCAGGAGGGGCACTGCGGTAGAAGCCTCTGCGGTCATAGATGATGCACCGGCCGTGCAGCGCGAGCTCCCTGGCGGCGTCCGTCCACATCGCCGCCGAACCGGGCGTCCCGTGCAGGCCAAGGAGCGGGATCCCGTGACCGTGTTCCTCGTAGTGGAGATCCACGCCGTTGACGCTGAGCCTGGACATAGCTCCAGCCTAGGTGCCGGGGTTTTACAGCGGAAGGGCGCCTTAGTCGGCGTCGACAGCCGGGAGGGACTGACGGTTCCTGATCCGTGATTCGCCGAATTCGATCGCAAGCGGCCGGATCTCCCAGTGGCCGGTGCGCGACATTGGACGTCCGACGGCGACGTGCGGGACCCAGCGTGGATACCGGAAGCCGAGGGCGCGTGAGCTGAGAATAAAGTCATCAACGTTGTCCACGAGAAGGTCCTCCAGCAGTTCGTGCAGCGCCTGCACGAGCATCATCTGAAAGTCCCGAACGTGCTGAGGCACGTCCACTTCGAGTCCGCACACGTGGCCGCCGCCCAAGACGATCAGCCGGGCGGCACTGCCCGAAAATCCGTCCAGTATGGGCAGCCCCTTCAGCCAGGCAACTGTCCTGCGGGTGGCCGCTTCGGCGCTGGTGGATCCCTTGGTCCACTCAGTGACGTCCTGTGCGAAGTCCGCAAGGATGCCAATGTGCAGCAGGGTGAGGTGCAGGCCCTGTTGCCTGCGCAGCCCGACGACGTAGCTGCCCAGCTCCTCGTAATCGGAAGGGCCGGACCCAATGCTGGTTACCGGAACCTCCACCGTGATCCGCGGAAGCCCATACATCCGGACCCCCTTGTCAGCGCTGGCAATTGGCTTCGGTGCCATTATCCTCCCGGGCGTCGTTTCCCGCGCCCTACCGCGGGGATTTGATCGTGATCTGACGTGTTGCGTTGCGGCATTGACTACCGGACGCGGAAGCCTACGATGGTGCGCACAGGACCTTCCGGCACGCCTCCGAATGTCGCCGTGCCTATCGGGCAGCTCCCCGGGGACCTGGGTGAGAAGGAGAAAATTCATCATGCTTAAGGAACGTGAAGTCATCGCTGTCCTTCCCGCGAAGGACATTTCCAGGGCCAGGGATTTCTATCGGGATGTCCTCGGCCTGGAACCCTCAGAGACCCTGGACGAAGAGAACCTGCTGTACACCTGCGGGAACGGAACGTCGTTCCTGCTGTATCTGACAGACAACGCGGGTACGGCGAAGAACACGCAGTTGAGCTGGACCACCGACAATCTCGAGGCCGAGGTTGAGGAGCTGCGGGGCCGGGGTGTTGTTTTTGAGGACTATGACTTCCCGGGGCTGAAGACCGAGAACGGCATCGCCACGAGCACTGCCGGAAAGGCCGCCTGGTTCCTGGACACCGAGGGCAACATCCTCAGCCTCTTCCAGCGCCCGTAGCTGTGTGACCGGCGTGGCTGCCTGATCCGTGCACAATGGACGGGTGACTTCCGCTGCCCTGAACCCTGCAGGCACCCCTGGCCCCTTTGACCTGGGAGCCATCGGTGCCGGCCTGGTTTTCGCGGACTCCCTGGGGCGGCTCGCCGCCGCGCTGCGTGCGGACAGCCCGGCCGGTGCCGCGGTGGTGCAGGCCCCGCCCGGCACAGGCAAGACCACGCTGGTTCCCCCGTTGCTCGCCAACCTCCTCTCCGGCGGGTCACCTCCGGAAGCCGGCCAGGCGGGCGGCAAGGTGCCGCGCACGGTGGTGACCCAGCCCCGCCGTGTTGCCGCGCGCGCGGCGGCCCGGCGTCTTGCCGCGCTGGACGGCAGCCGGTTTGGTGACCGGGTGGGGTATACGGTCCGCGGCGAGCGCAAGACGGGCTCGGGGACACTGATCGAGTTCGTCACTCCGGGCATCCTGTTGCGCCGCCTGCTCTCGGATCCCGGGCTGGAAGGCACCGGTGCAGTGATCCTCGATGAGGTCCATGAACGAGGGCTGGACACCGACCTCCTTCTCGGCATGCTCGCAGAGGTCCGGGTGTTGCGTGGCGACCTCACGCTCGTCGCCATGTCGGCCACGCTGGACGCGCCGCGGTTCGCCGCGCTCTTGGGGGAGAACGACGGCGGCGGGGCGGTTCCCGTCGTCGACTGCCCTTCGGCGCTGCACACCCTCACAGTGGACTGGGCGCCCGCGGCCGTGCCCCGGCTGGACAGCCGGGGCGTGACCCGCCCCTTCCTGGACCATGTCGCGGACACCACGGCCGCCGCCCACTCCCACGCCCTCGAAACAGACCCTGGCATCGACGCCCTGGTGTTCCTTCCGGGCGCCCGGGAGGTGTCCCACGTGGCAGCCCGGCTGCGCACCAGGGTCAAGGCTGAAGTGCTGGAGCTGCACGGCCAGGCCGGCCCGGCGGAGCAGGACCGCGCCGTTTCCGGACGGGAGCCCGGCGGCCCCGCGCGGATCGTCGTCTCGACGGCTTTGGCCGAATCCTCCCTCACCGTTCCCGGGGTCAGGCTGGTCATCGACGCCGGCCTGTCCCGCGAACTGCGCCGCGACACCAACCGCGGCATGTCCGGCCTGGTGACCGTGTCCTGTTCGCGCGCGTCCGCCGAGCAGCGTGCCGGACGGGCCGCCCGCCAGGGTCCCGGAACAGTGGTCCGCTGCTACGACCAGAAGACCTTCGGTGCTGCGCCGGCCCACCGGACCCCGGAGATCGCTGCGGCGGACCTGACCGGCGCCGCCCTGGTCCTGGCCTGCTGGGGATCCCCAGGCGGGAACGGACTGGCCCTCCCGGACGCGCCGCCGAAGGCAGCCATGGACGACGCCGTCGAGGTGCTGCGGGAACTCGGGGCGGTGGAGCCCGACGGCCATGCCACGCCGCTGGGCAGGATCCTCGCCAGGATCCCGGCCGACCCGCGGCTGGGACGCGCGCTGCTGGACGGCGCCGCCACCGTGGGCCCACGCACCGCGGCGGAGACAGTCGCCGTCGTATCCGGAGACCAGCGTGCGCCAGGTGCGGACCTTCCGCGCCTGCTCGCAGCGCTCCGCGGTGGCAGGGATCCGGCCGCCGGCCGCTGGGCCGAGGAAGCCCGGCGCATGGAGGCGATGGCACGCCAGGAGGCGTCCGGCACGGAAACCTCCGGCCGGGCCCAGTCCCGGCCCGCCGAGCCGCTGACGCCGGCGGAAGCCGTAGGGTCCGTCGTCGCCCTCGCGTTTCCGGACCGGGTGGCGCGCCGCGTTCCGGGCCCCGGACCGGAGCGCTACCTGCTGGCCTCCGGCACGCGGGCTGGCCTGCCGTCGGGCAGCGCGTTGTCCGGGCACGAGTGGCTGGCTGTCGCCGAGGTGTCCCGGGCCGGCGGGCGGGATGCGGCCGGCACCGGAGCCGTCATCCGCTCCGCGGCGCCGCTTACCGCGGACGCGGCCGAGGCCGCCGCCCGGAACCTGCTGGGCGAGACGGTGGAAGCCGGCTTCAGCCAGGGAAAGGTCACTGCCAGAAGGGAACGCCGGCTGGGAGCGATAGTCCTTTCCTCAACCCCGGTGCGGCCCACAGCCGGGGAGGGGCGGGCGGCCGTGGCCCGGGCGCTGGAGCGTGAAGGGCTGGGAACCATCGGATGGTCGACGGCGGCCGACGCCCTGCGCCGCCGGCTCGCCCTGCTGCACCGGGAACTGGGTGCGCCGTGGCCGGACGTTTCCGAGCAGGCCCTGCTGTCCCGGCTGGACGAATGGCTGGCCCCGGAGCTTGAGGCAATGGCCGGCGGAACCCCGGTGAACAGAATCGAGCTGGCAGACCCGTTGCGCCGGCTCCTGCCGTGGCCGGACGCGGCACGGCTGGGTGAACTGGCCCCGGAAGGCCTTGAGGTGCCGAGCGGTTCCCGCGTGCGGATCGACTACCCGGATGTCGGCGACGACGGCGGCCGGCCCGTGGTGGCGGTCAAGCTCCAGGAATGCTTCGGCTGGGCGGAGACCCCGCGGCTGGTGGACGGTGCAGTTCCCGTGCTGTTCCACCTGCTCTCGCCGGCGCGGCGTCCGCTGGCCGTAACCGATGACCTCGCATCGTTCTGGTCCGGACCTTACGCACAGGTCCGCGCCGAGATGCGAGGACGTTATCCGAAGCATCCCTGGCCGGAGGACCCGTGGACCGCACCGGCCACGGCGCGGACGAAAGCCCGGATGTAACCCCCGAACGCCGTGTTCCCTGGCCCCGGAGGCGACGGCACGGATGTCCGCGGGACCCGGATAGATCCCGGATACAAACCTGAAACGTTTTGTCCCCGCGGTGAAACATTGCCCGGCTACGCTAATGCCAACCGGGACAACGTGGTCCCGGTCCGCATGAAAGGACACAACGATGATGCTTTGGAGCAACTTCCTTCTCGATTTCAGTCCGCATGACGACGATCCGCAGGCACAAGCCGGCACGGGTGTCACCGAATTTCCCAGCGGCCAGCTGACGTCCAGCGCCTGGGAAGGATGGTGGCACGACGACGCCTGAGGCTGGTCGCGTCCTGTGACAGGCTCCGGCTCCCGGTTCCACAGTGGCACGCCTCTCCCTATTGCTGTCCGGCCGCCTCAGGGTGTCGAATCGACTTACCAAGGCCGCATGGCGGCTCAGCACTAGGACGCCGGGAGATGGTCATGTCCCTGAAAGGCACAAATGGCCGGGGCAAGGGCCCCGGCCGCGGCAGTACGGACCTTCGTCGGGCCGATGCGTCCGCGGGGATGCAGGCCGACGCGCCGGAGAAGGTCCGCAACATTGCGCTTGTGGGCCACTCGGGAGCGGGAAAGACGCTGCTGCTTGAGGCATTGCTGGCGGCCACCGGCGTCATTTCGCGGATGGGCTCGATCGAGGACGGCAATACGGTCAGCGACGCGGAACCCTCCGAAATCCACCAGCAGCGCTCCGTGGTGCTCTCGGTGGCCCCGCTGCTGTACGACGGCATCAAGGTGAACCTCCTGGACACGCCGGGGTACGGGGATTTCACGGGCGAGCTGCGCGCCGGGCTGCGCGCAGCCGATGCGGCGCTGTTCGTGGTCTCCGCCCTGGATGACATCGATGCGGCCACCACGGCGCTGTGGGCGGAGTGTGACCAGCTCGGAGTGCCGCGGGCGGTGGTGATCAGCCGGCTGGACCATCCGCGGGCCAACTTCGAAGCGACCCTCGCCGCATGCCAGCGGGCCTTCGGCGACTCGGTGGTGCCGGCCTACCTTCCGGTGCGCACCGGTACGGAGATCACCGGTCTGCTGGGGCTGCTCTCCGGGACGGTAGCGGATTACACGGACGGCGACCCGGTCCCGGCGGAGCGGGAGGCCAGCCCCGACGAGCTTTCTGAATCGGAGGCGGCACGCGGGGCGCTCATTGAAGGCATCATCTCGGAGAGCGAAGACGAGACGCTGATGGACCGCTACCTCGGCGGCGAGGACATCGACGTCGACATCCTGGTGGCTGACCTCGAGACCGCCGTGGCCCGCGGGTCCTTCTTCCCTGTGCTCGCAACCTCGGCGACGACGGGACTCGGAGTAGCCGAACTGCTGGACATGCTGACCCGCGCTTTCCCCTCGCCGGCGGAGCGTGAGCTGCCCGCGGCAACCGATCTTGCCGGGGCGCCGGTGGGCCTGACCTGCGATCCGGCGGGGCCGCTGGCAGGAGAAGTGGTGCGCACCACCATTGATCCGTTCCTGGGCCGGGTGTGCCTGGTCCGCGTCTTCTCCGGCACCCTGCGGGAGGATTCGGCGGTGCACGTCGGCGGTCGCGGGCTGTCCGAGCGGGGCCATGAGGACCACGACAGCGACGAACGCCTCACGCACCTCTACTCGCCGGTGGGAGCCAGCCTGAAGCCGGTGAATTCCTGCGTGGCCGGCGACATCTGCGCGATCGCCAAGCTGGCCAATGCCGAGACAGGGGACACCATCTCGGCCAAGGAGCGCCCGCTGCTGGTGGAGTCCTGGGACATGCCGGAGCCCCTGATGCCCGTGGCCGTAGAGGCAGCCTCGCGCAGCGATGAGGACGCCCTCGCCAAGAGCCTCGGGAAAGTGGCGGCCGGCGACCCGACCCTGCGGGTGGAACGCAACGCCGAAACGCACCAGCTCATCCTGTGGTGCATGGGGGAGGCCCACGGCGAGGTGGTGCTGGACCGGCTGCGCGACCAGGGGGTGAAGCTGCAGACGGTACCGGTGGTGACGCCGCTGCGGGAAACGTTTGCCGCACCCGCCGCCGGCCACGGACGCCATGTCAAGCAGTCCGGAGGCCACGGGCAGTACGCGATCTGCGACATCGAGGTGGAACCCCTGGACCGCGGCGCAGGGTTCGAATTCATCGACAAGACCGTGGGCGGAGTGGTTCCCGGCCAGTACATCCCGTCAGTCGAAAAAGGCGTCCGGTCCCAGATGCAAAAGGGAGTTTCGGCCGGCTTCCCGGTGGTGGACATCCGGGTGACCCTGGTCGGCGGCAAGGCCCACAGCGTCGACTCGTCGGACGCCGCGTTCCAGGCCGCCGGCGCGCTGGCGCTGCGCGAGGCGGCGGCCGCCGGACGGATCCAGCTGCTTGAGCCGGTCTCCGCCGTGACCATCAGCACCCCGGACGAGTACGTCGGGCCGGTGATGAGCGACCTGTCTTCCCGCCGCGGGCGGCTGACAGGAACGACGTCGGCAGGCGGCGAACGCACCGAGGTCACCGCCGAGGTGCCCGACGGCGAACTGTTGCGCTACGCCGTCCAGCTGCGTTCGCTGACGGCCGGGACCGGCCGCTTCCGCCGCAGTTACCTGCGGCACGAGCCCGTGCCGGGCAACGTGGCACCGGCTGCCGCCAACGCCTGAATCAGGCGCGGCGCAGGAAGGCCGCAGCCGCTGGTGCCAGGGACGCGCCGATCTCGGCCGCGCCGCGCTTGTGTCCTGCCACGGCAAAGGAATGATCGCCGCCCTCGCACCAGTGCAGGGTGGCGTTTGGTCCCACGCGGGAAACGACGCCCTCAAGCAGTTCGGGCGTCGCGAAGGTGTCGCGCGTTCCCTGTAGGAACAGCATCGGCAGTTCCAGGCCGTACAGGTGCTCGTCGCGCAGCTTCTCCGGCTTGCCCGGCGGGTGCAGCGGGTAGCCGAGATAGACCAGGCCGGAGGCGGGCATGCCTTCAGCTACCGCCATGGATGCCATGCGGCCGCCAAAGGACTTGCCTGCCGCCCACAACGGTTCGCCCTCCGACCGGGACCGGGCCGCGTCCATGGCGGCCCGCCACGCGGCGATCGCGGCCGGCGGCCGGTCGGGAAACTTCCTGCCGGCCTCACGGTAGGGGAAGTTGAAGCGCAAGGTGGCGACGCCGTCGTCGTTAAGTGCGCGGGTGAAGCCGCTCATAAACGGATGCTCCATGCCCGCGCCCGCCCCGTGCGCAACCACCAGCGTCGCGAAGGGGTTGTCCGGGCGGGCGTATACACCGGAGACCCGGACGTCGCCGACATCAATGGTGACAGGGGATTCAGCAAGTGGCATGAGTCCATGATGCCGGATACCCGAGTGCGGCGCGCCCGCTCAGCCGGCCGGCACCACCCTGAGCCAGACGTAATCCTGCGGGCGCAGGACGATGCCCTCGTCAATGCGGACGTCATCGTCGGAAAACAGGTCCCGCGCCACTGCGTCGAATCCGGACAGCGTCTCGGCCGAAATCACCGCGGGTCCGTCGCTGAAGTTTGCCAGCGCCAGAACCAGTGACCCGTCCCCGGGCCGCTGGTAGCCCAGTACTCCGGGGTTGTTCGTGGTGAAGGGGACCAGCCGCGTCCCGGCCAGTTCCGGGGTGGCGGCGCGGACGGCCGCCATCCTCCGCAGCCCGGTGAAAATGGCACCCTCCGGGGTGGCCGGATCAGTCCGGTTGGCGTACCGCTCCGCGGGGAACTGCGGCCGGTGCACCCATCGGCTGTCCGCGTCGTGGCCCTCTTCGAGCGCATAGTCGTAATCGTTGAGCTGGCCCACCTCATCGCCCAGGTACAGCAGGGGGATGCCGCCGGTGCTGAAGGTCACCGAATGGGCGAGCAGGATCCGGCGGATCGCCTCCGCCGAGCCGTCCTCGAGGCCGCACAGCGAGGCAGTGGTTCCGGAGATGCGGCAGTCACCCGTGCGCGGATTGTCTTGGAACGGCACGCCCCGGGCGAAGCTGCCCGGGAAGCGGTTGACGTAAAAGGAGTTGAGGAAGCGGCGGTGGTCGAAGCCGTTGATCCCGAACTCGGCGGCGTCCTCATCGGCAAATGTCCAGCCGATGTCGTCGTGGCTGCGCACATAGTTCACCCAGGATGTTCCCGCCGGAATGTTGTGGCGGCGCTCGAGGGCCTGCGAAAGCAGGGAGACGTCACGGGTGGCCAGCGCCTCCCAGATCAGCGCCATCTGCAGAGGATTGTAGGAGAGCTGGCACTCGGCCGGATCAATGTACAGGGCCACTTCGTCGGGGTGGACGATGGCTTCGGACTTGAAGAGCAGCGACGGGGCAGCGAGCCGGCAAACCGCATTAAAGGCCTGCAGCAGCGTGTGGGCTTCCGGCAGGTTCTCGCACGTCGTGCCGAGTTGCTTCCAGATGAACGCCACGGCATCCATCCGCAGGATCTCCACCCCCTGGTTGGCGAGGAAGAGCATCTCGCCGGCCATGGCCCGGAATACCTCCGGGTTGGAATAGTTCAGGTCCCACTGGAAAGTGTGGAACGTCGCCCACACCCAGCGGCCGTCCGGCAGCGGCACAAATGAGCCCGGGTGGTCCTCCGGGAAGATCTCGCGCACGTTCTGCTCGAAGGCGTCCGGCATGGTCCGGTCGGGGAAGATCCAATAGTAGTCGCTGTAGCGCGGATCGCCCGCACCGGCTTTGCGGGCCCACTCGTGCTCATTGGAGGTGTGGTTGAAAATGAAGTCGACCACGAGGCTGATGCCGTTGGCGCGCAGTTCGACGGCCAGTTCGCGCAGCTGTTCCATCGTCCCGAGCTTGGGGTTGACTTCCCGGTAGCTGGACACGGCGTAGCCGCCGTCGGACAGTGGCTCGGGGGCCAGGAAGAGCGGCATCAGGTGCAGGTAGGTGAGGCCGAGTTCCTTGAAGTAGGGGATCCGTGCACGGACACCCTCAAGGTCGGCGGCGTACCGGTCCACATAGCAGACCCCGCCGAGCATGCGGTTGGACTGGAACCAGTCACCGCTGCCTTCCCGTTCCGCGTCCAGCATTTTCAGATCTGTGGGGCGGTCCTGCCAGGAACGTGCGGTTTCCAGCACGAGGGATTCCAATTGGTCCTGGAAGTCGGGCCGTGGGCCGTAAAGGGAATGGAACAGCCGGGCCAGGTCGGGGAAATGGCGGTCGAAGCGCCGCTCGAAGTCTGCCCAGTCCCTGCTTCCCCGCGGAATATCCACCTGCCCGGCGACGGCGCTGAGCACCTGCTGGCCGGCTGTCTGGTCCAGACTGGCGGATTCAACCATGGAGAGTGTCCCCTTCGACGACGGTGGGCGCCAGAGGGCGCCGGGTCAGTTCACATCCTTGCGGTTTCTACCTGACGCCGCAACAGGCCCTGCGCCTGCGCCCCCGTAAAGTAAGCAGGGTGAGCAGACGAATCAGCCCGTACGATGCATGGCAGCGCCTGCTTGTCTCGGTGCTGAACGTCCCGCTGATCGTCGTCCTCGGACACGACAACTGCGGCGCCGTCACGGCCGCGAAAGAGGCCGTGGAAACCGGGGAGGTGCCATCGGGCCACATCCGCGACCCGGTTGAACGGATCACACCATCGGTGCTGAGCTCGCTGCGTGAGGACAAGACCGACGTCAACGACATGGTGGTCGAACATGCCAAGCAAACCGTTCGCCGGCTGCTGGACAGTTCACGGGTGATCTTCGACGCCGTGGACGATTACTCGACCGCGGTGATCGCCGTCGCTTACCGGCTCGAAGAGGGCCGGGCGCAGCTCGTCTCCACATCCGGCGTCCTGTAAAGCAGCCAAAGCGGCTCGCACGGCGCGCGGCCGACTCTGGCTGGGGCTGCCCCGTCAGCTGGCCGGGTCGTACCCGAATTGCCGGAGCTCTTGCGGGCAGCGGCAGGCGACGGCGATCTTCGCGGCCCACTCGAGTGCCGCCTCCCGCGAGGGCAGCTCCAGAACGGTGTAGCCGCCGTTGGGGACCTTGTGGCCCGGGTACGTGCCCTCGGTGACGGTGCCGTCACCGGCCACGAGCACTGGGTCTACGTCCTCATCGATCCCGCCGCCGAAGACATACACGCCCGCCGCCTTGGCTTCCTCGATGACGGCATGCGAGGAGTCGACCACCGCGTCGAAGTCCTCCTCGGGGACCACCATGGCCTCACTGGGGAACGAGATCAGGTACTTCGTCATTCGAGGACTCCTCTGCTCCGGCGGCGCCATCCGTCGGCTCTTCTCTGCGGCACCGCTCTGGTGCCCAGCCCGATTATGGCGCCGGCGCCCGGCATGTGGTCAAGGTCGAGCGCCGCGACCGACACTTGTGTCTGGCCTGCCGGGCGGCAGCAGTGGCCCAACGCGCTGGGCGGAAGGGTGCTGACGCAGCGGTCCAGGCCGGGGTAGGTTGTCCCCATGGCCAGCGAACAGACCACCCTTACCGTAGACGGCCCCAACGGCCCCCGCGACATGCGGATCTCGAGCCCCAGCCGGGTCCTTTGGCCCGAGTTGGACCTGACGAAGCTGGACCTGGCGCGCTACATTGTGGACGTCGGCGAGGCCTTCATCCGGGCCAACGGTGACCGGCCGGTGTCGCTCCAGCGGTTTTCGGACACCGTCGACGGCGATCAGTTCTTCTCCAAGAACCCTCCGAAGGGGACGCCGGACTTCATCCGGTCCGTCAAGGTGGTCTATCCGAGCGCCCGCTCGCATCCCCAGCTGGTCCTGGACGAGCCTGCGGCCGCGGTGTGGGCCGTGCAGATGAACACCGTCGTGTTCCACCCGTGGCCTTCGCGCGCCGAGAACTCGGACAACCCGGACCAGCTGCGCATTGACCTTGACCCCCAGCCCGGCACGGACTTCGATGACGCCGTCCCCGCCGCCCAGGAGCTGCGAAACGTGCTGTCGGAAGCGGGGCTGGAAGCGTTCATCAAGACCTCAGGGAACCGCGGCCTGCATGTCTACGCCCCGATCGAGCCGAAGCGGGAATTCCTCGACGTGCGCCATGCAGTGATCGCCGCCGCGCGGGAACTCGAGCGGCGGATGCCGGACAAGGTGACCACCAACTGGTGGAAGGAAGAGCGCGGCGAACGCGTCTTCCTGGACTTCAACCAGGCCAACCGTGACCGCACCATCGCCGGCGCGTACAGTCCCCGGGCGCTTCCGCATGCCCCCGTGTCCTGCCCGATCAGCTGGGACGAGCTGGAAGGCGTCAACCCGAAGGACTTCACCATCCTCACCGTGCCCGAGCGGCTAAGAACCGTGGGCGACCCGTGGGCGGACATGAGCGCCAACCCCGGGACCGTCGATACGCTGCTCGGCTGGTGGGAGCGGGACATCAACGATGGGTTGGGCGAACTGCCGTTCCCGCCCGACTACCCCAAGATGCCGGGCGAACCGCCCCGCGTGCAGCCGAGCCGGGCCAAGAAGCCGGAGTAGAGCGCCCTATTCGAACCGCGAGGGATCGCCGGTTCCCCTGCGCACCACCTCGGCGGCGCCGCTCGAGAAGTCGATGACCGTCGTCGGCTCGGCCCCGCAGTCACCGGAATCGACAACGGCGTCCACCACGTGGTCCAGCCGCTCCTTGATTTCCCAGCCCTGGGTCAGGGGCTCCTCCTCGTCCGGCAGCAGCAGCGTGCTGGAAAGCAACGGTTCACCCAGTTCGGCCAAGAGCGCCTGGACGAAGCGGTGGTTCGGAATGCGCACACCCACGGTCTTCTTCTTCGGGTGCAGGAGCCGGCGCGGCACCTCCTTGGTGGCCGGCAGGATGAACGTGTAGCTGCCCGGTGTCACGGATTTGATGCTGCGGAACACGTCGTTGCCGATGTTCACGAACTGCCCCAGCTGGGCGAAGTCCCTGCAGACCAGTGTGAAGTGGTGCTTGCTGTCGAGCTGACGGATGGTGCGGATTCTGTCCAGCGCCTCCTTGTTGCCCAGCTGCGCCCCGAGCGCGTAGCAGGAGTCTGTGGGGTACGCGATCAGTCCGCCGGAGTGGAGCAGGTCCACGATCTGGGCAATCGCGCGCGGCTGGGGGTCTTCGGGGTGCACATCAAAGTATCTCGCCATGGCTAGAGCCTACGGGCACCAGGAGCCGCGGGGTATCGGGAGACGCAAGTCAAGCAGAAACCGGCATTCATTTACTGCACCGACTGGACATATCTCCGCCGATTCCGTCAGGGTGGATAAGGTGTCCGGCGTCATCCGGTGCCGGCAGATCTGAGATTCCCGTGGGGGGAAACTATGGCCATTTTTGACCTGGCTGCCGACACGCTCGGAAACCTCAGCAAGCCGACGACCCTCGCCCGGCAAGAAGTGGTGGTCGGACCTGTCCGACGTCAAGATCCGCAAGACCCAGGCGCGGGGGCGGATCGCGCTGGTCTGCGCCTCCGGCGGTGCCGCCGGAATCGTCCAGGTCAGGCGCGGCGAACACACCGACTTCGACAATGACCTGATCTGGCAGGCCTACCCGGATGACCATCCGCACTCCATCGAGAGGATCCCGCACAACGGCTCGATCCTCACCGCCAGCTCGAAGGGCGGCAAGAACCTCCAGCTCTACTCCCCGAAGAACCCGGACTCGATCGACGACTTCGACAGCTATGAAAAGGTCAACTCCTGGAGCTTCCCGGGCGCCCATGGCACCCTCTGGGATCCGCGCACCAAGAACGAGGTTTCCCAAGGAGTCCTGTGGGTGCTCGGCGACGGCAAACTCGTCGGCTACAAGGTCAAGGGGTCCGGCCAGAACACTGACCTCGACGTCTGGCGCGAAGTGGTCATCGACCATCCCGCCGCCAAAATGGGTCATGACCTGCAACCCGACTTCACCAAGCGCGGCCACCTCCTGCTTGCCGACAGCAAGGGCGTCTACCGCTACGACGTCAACAGCAACGACAAGGTCATCAGCGACCCGATCTGCGCCAAGGGGCGGGTCAAGTCCATCGCCCGGCACTCCGTCACCAAGGAGTACATCTGGGTGGTCGGTTCACCCAAAACAGGCGAGATGGGCACACGGGTAAGCATCGGCAAGGACCTGGGGACGCCGACCCACGAGCGCGGCTGGCCCGAGGCACGCTTCTACAAGGCCAGGATCTTCAGCCCGGACTACGAGTGACCGCCACGGCAACACCCGTGAACCCCTATGAAGGAATGCCCGTTTCCGGCAACATGTGTAGTGCGGTCCGCCACACCAGCGGCCATCCCGACTGTCCCGACTTAAAGGAGAATGCTGTGCCTACCGTGCTCAACCCTTACCTCGGCTTCCGCGACAACGCCCGCGATGCGATGACCTTTTACCAGTCGGTTTTCGGCGGCGACCTGGCCCTCAGCACCTTCGGCGACTTCCATGCCAGCGAAGACCCGGCGGAGGCGGACAAGATCATGCACGGGATGCTGACGTCCGGCAACGGGCTCGTCCTCATGGGCGCGGACACGCCTGCGGGCATGGACTACACGCCGGGCAACACCATCTCCGTCTCGCTCAGCGGCGACGACGAAACCGAACTGCGCGGCTACTGGGACAAGCTCTCCGGCGAGGGCGGCTCCGTCACGGTACCGCTGGAGCCCGCGCCCTGGGGCGACACGTTCGGCATGTGCACGGACCGGTTCGGCATTGCCTGGCTGGTCAACATCACCGGAGCCCAGCAGGCGCCGACTGCCTGACCCCTACTTCCGGGCGACGGGCGCGGTCCAGGCTGGCTGCGTCTCTCGAGGCCAAACGTCACGCTGACGGACTGCGCCCCTCGAGCCAGTCGGACATCCTGAGCAAGTCACGCCTGGACGAATACCGGGCCGCGGTCCGCAGTTTTGAAGTCGCGTTCGACGTTGCCGAGCGTGAAGCCCGAAGGATCAGGCACAGCAACTTTTCCGCGGGCGAGCGCCACCGGCTGGCCACGGCCAGGAAGCTGCTGCGCATCGCCGAGGACGAGGCTGTCACACCTGCGGAACGGCAGACGGCATACAGGCGTGCGCGGCACGAGCTGGAGGGCCTTATCGTTCTGCCCGATGCCACACGGGCAGCACTCGAGGAAAAGGTCGCCCGGATGCTCGGCACTGGTTCGTCGGCTGCCATCTGATCCTTCGGAACAAACCGTAGGACGTGCTTACTCGGGTGGAGCCGGCGGCGTCCAGGTCCAGTTGCGGATTTCGGGGAGGTCTTCGAAACACTCGCGGATGTACCGGGCGTGGGCGTCCAGCTGCCGGCTGCACAGCTCAGCCAGGTCCTCGGCCCCGGGGAGCCGGCGCGGCATGCGCCGCAGCGCTTCGAGAGTGAGGTGGTAGCGGCTCATCCGGTTCAGCACCACCATGTCGAAGGGGGTGGTGGTAGTGCCCTGCTGGCTGTACCCGCGCACATGGAACCGTTCCGGGTTGGGCCGCCCGTGCAGCAGCTGGTGGAAGGATCGGGCATAGCCGTGCCAGGCGACGACGACATCGCATCCTTCCGTGAACAGGGCGCTGAAGGTGCCGCCGTCGAGGCCGTGCGGGTGGGTCTGGCGGGGCGGGAGGACCATGGCGTCCATGATGTTGACCACGCGGACACGGGCATCGGGGACGTGGCGCTGCAGCAGCCAGGCGGCCGCCAGCGTCTCCTCGGTGGGTATGTCGCCGGCACAGGCGAGGACGATGTCCGGGTCAGCCGTGCCCTCCGTCGGTTCGTTGCCGGCCCAGTCCCAGCGCGAGGCGCCTGCCTCGGCATGGGCCCGGGCTTCGTCCAGCGTGAGGTATTGCGGATGCGACTGTTTGTCCACCACCACAAGGTTGACGTAGTCGGTGCTGAGCAGCGCGTGTTCTGCCGCGGCCAGCAGGGTGTTGGTGTCCGGCGGCAGGTAGATGCGCGTCACCTCGCCGGAGAGGGAGAGCACCGTATCGATGAGGCCCGGCCCCTGGTGGCTGAACCCGTTGTGGTCATTGCGCCAGCAGGTGGACGTCAGCAGGATGTTGAGGCTCGGAACGGGGGAGCGCCAGTCCAGTTCCCGCGCGTGTTGGAGCCATTTGGCGTGCTGGACTGTCATGGAGGCGCTGACCATGGCGAAGGCTTCATAGCTGGCGAAGAAACCGTGCCTCCCGCTGAGCAGATACCCCTCGAGCCAGCCCTGGCACAGGTGCTCGGAGAGCACCTCCATCACGCGGCCATCGGGGGAGACATGGTCACTGGACCCCGCGGCGTCGCCGCCGCCGGGCGGCAGCAGCAGGCAGCGGTCGCTCGCCTCGAAGACAGCCCCCAGGCGGTTGCTGTTGGTTTCGTCAGGGCAGAAGAGCCGGAACCGCGGGTCGTCCTCCGTGCTCCGGTAAAGGTCGCGGAACAGTTCGCCGAGCGGCTTGGTGGTTTCCTTGCTGGTGGAGCCGCGCTCGCCGGGATCCACGGCGTACTGCGCCAGATCAGGGATCTCCAGCGGAACGGAGGGCAGGCCGTTCGCGGGCGGTACGGATCCCATCCGCAGTGCACCCTCCGGAGCCAGGGCCGCCAGCTCGGGAACCAGCCTGCCGTCGGCGTCAAACAGTGTTCCGGGCTGGTAGGAACGCATCCAGTGTTCGAGCTGGGCAAGGTGCTCAGGATTGTCCCGGACCCCTGACAGCGGCACCTGGTGGGAACGGAACGTTCCTTCCACCGGGCTGCCGTCGACGGTTTCCGGTCCCGTCCAACCCTTGGGAGTCCTCAGGATGATGGCCGGCCAGCGGGCGGCGCCGGTCACACCGTTGCTGCGGGCAGCCTCCTGGAAACGGCGGATATCGGCATACGCGCGGTCGACTGCGGCGGCCAGTTGACCGTGGACCCGTTGGGGGTCGTCGCCGGAGACCGTGACGGGAGCCCAGCCGTGGGCATGCAGGAGGGCCTCGACGTCACCGTCGGAGCGGCGGCCCAACACGGTGGGCCCCGAGATCTTGTGCCCGTTGAGGTGGAGGATCGGCAGGACGGCGCCGTCCCTGGCCGGATTGAGGAAGAAGGGCGCATCCCATGACGCCGCCAGGGGACCGGTTTCGGCCTCTCCGTCGCCCACCACACAGGCAGCGATCAGCCCGGGGTTGTCCATGACGGCGCCGGTCGCGTGCATCAGGGAATAGCCGAGCTCGCCGCCCTCATGGATGGATCCGGGTGTGGCGGGGCCCGCATGGCTTCCGATGCCGCCGGGGGTCGAAAACTGGCGGGCCAGACGCCGCAGCCCGGCCGCGTCCTGGCTGATCTCCGGGTAGACCTCGGAATACGTGCCTTCGAGGTACACGTTCGCCACCACAGCCGGCCCGCCGTGGCCAGGGCCCGCAAGGAACAGGACCTCCGCGCCGGTCCGCCTGATCAGACGGTTGAGATGCACGTAGATCAGGGACAGTCCGGGGCCGGTGCCCCAGTGGCCGAGCAGCCGCGGTTTGATGTGCTCCGGTGCCAGCGGTTCCCGCAGCAGCGCATTCTCCTGGAGGTAGATCTGGGCCACCGTGAGGTAGTTCGCAGCGCTCCAGTACCGGTGCAGCAGGTCAAGTTCATCGGGGGAAATGGCTTCGGCCGCATCGGTGGTGCCCATGCCCTGCCTCTCGTCGGATCTGCTCCAGCGCTGACGGGCACAGTCTATCCTCCGGGATTTTGGAACCTCAGATCCACGGCGGCGCGGCCGGCACTTCCGCTCGTGGGGATCCGTTGTGTGTAGCTGTGACCCCTTGGGTGCCGCGGCCGGTGGCCCATTGCGCGAGGGCGGCCAGTGGCCCGGTGATGATCGTCGGGTTCCCGGCGAGCGTGTCGCCGAACGTCAGGTCCGTGCCCGTCACGTTGGCTACGAGGCCGGTGTCGGTGCCGCGGGTCCGCCAGGCTGCGGTGATGTCGCGGAGGAGCCGGGTGAGGACGGGCTCGGGGATGTCGGTGAAGGTGGCGCCGTTGTTGAGGTCCACGGCGTGGACCCAGACTTCGCGGGTGCGCATCCAGACTGTTTCTTCGGCCGGGACGATGCGGCCCTGGGCGGTTTTGACTTTGTGGTGCCAGGCGTCGGCGTGCAGGTCGCGCCATTCGACGGACAGGTGCACGGCGGAGTGGTCGAAGAGGTTCCGCAGCGCGGTCGGGGACAGCGTGGCGCCGAAGTCGATTTCATGGTTCCGGGCCTCGGTGGAGGCGTACATCGGTGTCTCGACTCCGGTGGCGGCCCACTCGACCAGCCGCGCGATGGCGCGGGCGTTGTAGCCCACATGGGCCACGACGTGGCGGCGGGTCCAGCTCGGAAGCAGGGTGCCGCCGTCGAGCTCTGCGTCGGTGAGTTCGTTGAGTTTGCGGGCGAAGAACGCCGTGCCGCGCCGCGCCTGCAGGAGTGCGTCCTGCAGGCGCGGGTCGGTGGTTTGGTCGGTGCGGGCGGCCATCAGGCTTCCTTGACCACGCGGTTGTTCAGCTGGCCCAGGCCCTCGATGGTGGTGACCAGGAGTTGACCTTCCTGCAGGTAGCGCTTGGGGTCCTGGGCGTGGCCCACGCCGCCGGGGGTGCCGGTGGCGATCACATCGCCAGGGTTCAGCGTGATGATGGTGGAGATGTAGGAGACCAGGAATTCCGGGGTGAAGACAAGGTCTCCGGTGGGGGTGCTCTGCTGGATCTCCCCGTCGACGGCCGAGGTCATCAGCGGACCGGCGCTGAACTCGTCCTTGGTGACCAGGGCGGGGCCGAACGGGGTGGACTTCTCCCAGGTCTTGCCCTGCAGCCACTGGATGGTGCGGAACTGGTAATCCCGCATGGACACATCGTTCAGCACGGCATACCCGGCGATGTGCTCGGCGGCGTCGGCTTCGCTGATCCGGCGGCCCTTCTTGCCGATGACCACGGCGAGTTCGGCTTCCCAGTCCACGGTGTCCGATTCCTGTGGCAGGGCCAGGTCATCGTTCGGGCCGATCAGGGACTCGGCGTACTTGGCGAACAGGGTGGGGTATTCGGGGACCTCCCGGCCCATTTCCTTGATGTGGTTGCGGTAGTTGTGGCCCACGCAGATGATCTTGCCCGGGGAGGGCACGACGGCGGCGAGGTCCGCGCCGTCGATCGGGTGCGTGGCGCCGCTGGCCGCCTTGGCGGTGGTTTCCCAGGCGGGATCCTGCAGCAGTGCGCCGATGTCGGCGAACCCGTCGATCTCGGTCAGGGTGTCGCCGTCCTGGCGGACCGCCGTCGTGCCTTCGGAAGTGCGGAGGGTGAGGAGTCTCATTACTTGGTGCGTCCTTCGGTGTAGGTGCGGTTGAAGTTCAGGCGTTCAAAGATGGGGGCGTCGCTGAAACGGAACAAATCAAACTCTGTTTGAGAGCCAGTCTCGGCCTGCAGGGACCATTCCTGCCAGGACGGGACGACGAACAGGTCGCCCTTCGCCAGGGCCCGGGTTTCACCGTTCAGCACCACGGAGCCGGTGCCTTCGAAGAGCTGCCAGACGCTGGAGCCGACCTCCCGGACGGCCTCGGTGGACGCGCCGGCGCGGAGGCGGTGGAACTCGGCCCGGATGGTGGGCATCACGTCCCCGCCCGTGGTCGGGTTCGAGTACCGGATGGCGGCGTGGCCCTGGGACAAGGTGGCCGGATGGCCCTCGTCCTCGAGCAGGAGCTGTTCGCGGAGCGCCGCGTCGGTGTGTTCCCAGCGGTACGCGGCGATGGGGGAGTTGGTGGTGTCATCGAGTCCGGAGAGCGGGCGCAGGCCGGGGTGGGCCCAGAGCCGCTCGGAGCGGGAGATGTCCGGGGTGGCCTCGTCGGTGACGCGTTCGGTGCCGAACTCGAAGAACCCGGCGTCGGCGTAGTGCACGAACGGGATGTCCAGCCCGTCGATCCAGGCCATGGGCTGGTCGGTGTCGTTGTGATGGCCGTGGAAATTCCAGCCCGGGGTCAGCAGGAAATCGCCGCGCCGCATCGCCACCGGATCCCCGTTGACGACAGTCCAGACACCTTCGCCCTCGACGACGAACCGGAAGGCGTTCTGCGAATGCCGGTGCTCCGGCGCGGTCTCGCGGGCGCCCAGGTACTGGATCGCCGCCCACAGCGTCGGGGTGGCATACGGCGTGCCCGCCAGGCCCGGGTTCGCCAGGGCAATGGCCCGGCGTTCACCGCCGCGGCCCACCGGCACCAGGTCACCGGCGCGCGCTGCCAGCGGATACAAATCGCTCCAGCGCCACACATGCGGCACGGCCTTCGGGGTGGGGACCATCGGCATGAGATCCCCGATCTCCGTCCACAGAGGGATGAGGTTCTCCGCCTCGAAGTCGCGGTAGAGCTGATCCAGCTGGGCAGCCTCCTCCGGTGTCGGCTCCGGAACGGACAGCCCGGCGGCAACAGATTCATGCGTGGGATTCTCGGCGCTGATGGACACGGGGGCCTCCTCGTTGAGTGCGGAATACGTTGGGCGCATTTCCGACATTAGAGAGGCGCGTCCGGAAGCCTCCAACACATTCTGCTAGACAGAATCTATTGGTGTGCTCAGTCCGGTTCCGCCGGATTCGCTGCGATGTCGATTTCCAGCTGGCGGCGGGTCTCGAGCATGACGCCCACGAGTCCGGCGTCGAACAGCTTTCGGAACCTGGCCACAGGCGTGGCGACACTGATGGCTCCCACTACGTCACCCTTCCGGTTATGGAGTGCCATTCCCAGGGCGCTGATTCCTTCCTCGGTTCCCTCGAAGTTGGCAGCAAAGCCGTTGCTGCGGATGGTGTCCAGCTCGCGCAGGAATGCCGGAAACTCGTCGTCCGGAATGCTGTCTCCGCCGATCTCCGCGTTCTGGCTGCGGAACAGCTGTTCGAGCATTGCAGGCTCGAGCTCTGCCAGCATCGCCTTTCCGCCCGAAGCCTTGTTCGCGGGAAGGACAGTGCCCTGGCGGTCACCCACACGGAGGGCGTTGGTGCTTTCCACAGTGTCCAGGAACCGGACCTTCGTTCCCACACGGATCATCAGGTTGACCGACTCGTTGACGCGGGAGCACAGCAGCTCCATGTGGGGGCGGGCCAGCTCCCGCAAGAGACGCGTCCAGCTGACGCCGGCCGGTCCGGCGCCCATCGCCGGCCCCGGCACATAGCGCCGGGATTCGTCCTGCACGGCGAAGCCGCGGTAGACCAGCATGGCCAGGAGCCTATGAGCCGTGGAGGGCGCTACCCCGAGCTCGCTTGCCGCATCCTTCAGCCGCAGGCTCCCGCCGTCGCGCAGCAGCTGCAGCAGCTGAAGTGCGTTGTCCACTGCCTCAATGGAGTAGGTGGGCTTCTTCTGGAGCGGAGAGTTCTGCATAGCAGAATTCTATAGGCGCCACCGGGCACCTGCCGTGACAGTGGTGGGATGAATCACACACCTTCCGCTGCAGCGCCGGAGCGGTCCACCCACGGCGCAGACGCTTCCACCGGGCCCTCGCCCCGGTTCTCCAGGCAATCTGCCATGGCAGTTCTGGTTTGCTGGCTGCTGGTCGTTTTCGACGGCTACGATCTCATCGTTTACGGCACTGTGCAGTCCTCGCTCATCAATGACACCGGATGGGGGCTCACGAAGGCGACGGCCGGGACGGTCGGGTCGATGGCTTTCGTGGGAATGATGATCGGCGCCATCTTCGCCGGCAGGATGTCCGATACGTGGGGACGCCGCCGGACCATCCTCGGCTGCGCAATCCTGTTCTCCGTTTTCACCATCCTGTGCGCCTTTGCTCCGAACGCCCCGGTGTTCGGCGGCCTGCGGCTGCTGGCCGGCATCGGCCTTGGCGGGCTGGTTCCCTCGGCCAACGCCCTCGTGGCGGAACTGGTACCCGCAAAATGGCGGTCCACCATCGCCACCCTGATGATGTCCGGGGTCCCGATCGGCGGTTCGATTGCCGCGCTGGTCGGCATCCCGCTGATTCCCGCCTTCGGCTGGCCCGTCATGTTCCTCATCGCTGTGCTGGCGCTGGTGGTGGTGATCCCGCTGGGTGTTTGCTACCTGCCCGAGACCCTGGCTCCCGCCCAGGCCGGTGGCGGGGCCAAGGAGCCCGCTGGCTTTGGTTCCCTGCTCCGGGCCCCATTCCTGGGCATGAGCGTGCTGTTCGCCATCGCCACCCTCGTGACGCTCTTCGCCTGGTACGGACTGGGCACCTGGCTGCCCAACCTCATGCAGCTGGCAGGCTACAACCTGGGCTCCGCGCTGACCTTCGCCCTTGCACTGAACCTCGGCGCCGTCGCGGGCTCGGTCATCACCGCTTGGGCCGGCACCCGCTTCGGCCCCATACCGACGGCGATAGCGGCGGCCGCCGTGGCCGCCGCCGCCCTGGTGGTCCTGGTGGCGGGACCTCCCGTCACCGTCGTCTATCTGATGCTGGTCCTGGCCGGCATCGGAACGCACGGCACGCAGTGCCTGGTCATCGCCGCAGTGGCCAGCCACTACCCGCCGCATCTCCGCGGCACCGCCCTGGGCTGGGCGCTCGGCGTCGGACGCATCGGCGCCGTCGCCGCGCCCCAGGTGGGAGGGCTGTTGCTCGCAGCCGGCCTGGGCGTCAATTCGAACTTCCTGGCGTTCGCCGGGGCAGCCGCCGTGGCAGCCGTTCTGCTCGGAGCCATCGGCATCAAAATCACCACAAAACCCTCAACTTCAGTAGGAGCAAGCAATGTCTGACCCGAAACCGTCCACGGATGTCCTCGTTATCGGCGGGGGAATGGCCGGCTTGGCCGGAGCCCTGGCGCTGCGCGCGAACGGCGCCGAGGTAACGCTGGTTGAACGCGCGCCAGAATTCGGCGAAGTCGGTGCCGGCCTGCAGATGGCCCCCAACGCCTCCCGGGTCTTGAAGCGCTGGGGACTCCTTGAGAAGGCGCTCGAGATAGGGGTCCGGCCCAAGCACCTCGTCTTCCGCGATGCCGTCACCGGCGAAGAACTGACCCGCCAGACGCTTGGTGGCGAGTTCGAAGAACGCTACGGCGCCCCGTACGTTGTCATCCACCGCAGCGACCTGCACCGGGTCCTCCTTGAAGCCTGCCAGGAGGCCGGCGTCCGCCTCGTCAACGACGTCACGGTGGAAAGCGTGGAGACCGTCAAGGGCCGCGGCGTTGCCCACACCGCCGGTGGCGCCGATTACGAGGCCGACGTCGTGATCGGCGCCGACGGGCTCAAGTCCACCCTCCGTCCGGCGGTGGCGCAGGACGGACCCGTCTCGTCGTCCTATGTTGCCTACCGCGGAACCGTCCCCATCACGGAGAACACGCCCGCCACGGATCTGGAAGACGTGATTGTCTACCTCGGGCCGGACTGCCACCTCGTGCAGTACCCGCTGCGCAAGGGTGAGCTGCTGAACACCGTTGCTGTTTTCAAGTCACCGTCCTTCGAGCGCGGCGAGGAGCAGTACGGCGGCGTGGACGAACTCGAGGCCGCCTACCAGGACTGCGTCCCTGCCGTCCGGGAAGCCCTCAAAAACCTGGCCACCGGCATCCGCTGGCCCATGTACGACCGCGACCCCATCGCGAACTGGGTTGCCGGCCGCCTGGTCCTCATGGGCGACGCCGCCCACCCAATGCTGCAATACCTCGCCCAGGGCGCGTGCCAAGCCCTTGAGGACGCCGCAGTGCTGCAGGATGTCAGCCATGGCACCGTCTTCACTGAGAACGGCGTGGACGCGGGTGCCTGGGACGCTGCCATCGCCGAGTTCAATGCCAAGCGGGCAGCACGGACGGCCCGAGTTCAGCGTACGGCCCGTGTGTGGGGCGAATCGTGGCATGTTTCGGGACTTGCCCGGACCCTGCGGAACCTGCTCTTCAAGAGCCGCAGGGACGGAGACTTCCAGTACAACGACTGGCTGTACGGCCAGGCCAATGAGGGCGTGCCGGCCACGGAGGCCCCCGCTGCACGCGTCAGGGCGGCTGCCTAAGCCCCGCCCGGCGCCGGGGCGGCCGGACAGACACACGCAGTGTCCCGGCCGCCCCGGGTGCCCTTGCCCACCGGCACCCCTGATCCGTAGCGTTGGCTGGAGGGCCCGGGAGGTGCCGCGCAGGAAGGACACATGCCGTGGGACAGGACGGTGCAGCGGAGAGGGTGGCGCTTTACCTCGACGTCGACGGCGTGGTGTGCCCGTTTGGTGCGACCGGACGGACGCCGTGGGGTTCGGCCTGGAGGTACGCCTACGCCGGCATGCTCGAGGTGGCTTACGCGGCGGAGCTGGTGGATGAGCTGAACATGCTGGCTCCAACGCCGGGCCTGCGCTGCGTCTGGCTGACCAGCTGGGAGGAACTGGCGCCCGCGGTCCTGTGCCCGGCCACCGGGCTCGCCGGCGGGGAATGGCCGGTGTTGACCGCGGACGGCGCCGGAGGCGGAGCGGACTGGTGGAAGCTGGACGCCATCCAGGCCGACGTCGAGTTCAGCCGTCCCGAACGGATCATCTGGGTGGACGACCAGCTTGCCTTCGAAGGGCGCGCCCAGTCCTGGGCCAGGTTCCTGCGCGGGCGCGCGCTGCTGGTTTCCCCCGATCCGAGACGCGGGCTCTCGCCCGGGGAGCTCGATGCCATTCGGGCCTTCGCCGAGGACCGGGTTTGATCTCAAGTGCGTGGCGCGTACGATCTATAGGGTTTCAAACCCGTTCTGCAGCCACCACAAGTCCCATCGCGTGAACAATTGGTGAACTGTGCCTTGCATGCAGCCGGGGAAAGTGGAACTGCTGATCGTCGACTCTGCAGATTGGGCAACAGGTGGATATCACCTTAATGGTGGCGCTGGTCATAGGACTGGCCTTATTTTTCGACTTCACCAACGGATTTCATGACACCGCGAATGCGATGGCAACGCCCATCGCCACCGGTGCCATCAAACCGAAGACGGCAGTTGCACTTGCAGCGGTCCTGAACCTGGTGGGGGCGTTCCTGTCCACGGAAGTGGCCAAGACCGTTTCCGGCGGCATTATCCGGGAGGGTAACGACGGCATCCAGATCACGCCGGAGATCATATTCGCCGGGCTCATGGGCGCGATCCTCTGGAACATGATCACCTGGCTCAAGGGACTGCCCTCGAGCTCGTCGCACGCCCTCTTCGGCGGGCTCATCGGCGCCGCGGCTGCCGGCATCGGATTCCATTCCATAAATCTGGAGTCGCTGCTGCAGAAGGTCATCCTGCCGGCGATTTTCGCCCCCCTCATCGCCGGCATCGTGGCCTACATCTGCACCCGCGTGGCCTACGCGCTCACCTCCCGGCATGATCCCGAAACGGGCAGCAAGCTCACGCAGAAACGCGGCGGCTTCCGGACAGGCCAGATCTTTACGTCCAGCCTCGTGGCACTGGCGCACGGCACCAACGACGCCCAGAAGACCATGGGCATCATCACGCTTGTGCTGATTGCCGCGGGAACGCAGGATCCCGGATCGGGCCCGCAGTTCTGGGTCATCGCCGCCTGCGCGTTCGCCATCGCCATCGGCACGTACGCAGGTGGCTGGAGGATCATCAGGACCATGGGCGCCGGACTGACAGAGGTGAAACCTGCCCAGGGTTTCGCGGCCGAATCCAGCACCGCCTCCGCCATTCTCGCCTCCTCGCACCTGGGATTCGCCCTCTCCACCACGCAGGTGGCGTCCGGATCCGTGATCGGTTCGGGCATGGGGCGCAAGGGGACCACCGTCCGCTGGGGCATGGTGGGGCGCATCGCCCTTGGCTGGCTCTTCACCCTTCCCGCGGCGGGCATTGTCGGTGCCCTGACCGCCATCCTGGTCAAGACGGGCGTCGTCGGCGTGGTGATCGCGGCCGTGGCCGGAACGGCAGCCGTGCTGTACATGTTCCTGGTCTCACGCAAGTCCCAGGTTGGCCACCATAACGCGGTGGAGGTCGAAGAAGCAGGGCAGGCAGTCCGCTTCGCCAAGAAGAAAGCCCTCGCCCGGGCACGCGCCGCCGAGCGCGCCAAGGCGAACAAGCCGAAGGATGCGCAGCGATGAAGTGGTTGGAACTCCTCACCGTGGCGGGTGCCACGCTGACAGCCGCGGTAACCGTCGTGGTCCTGTATTCCCTGGGCGTCCGCCTCACCGCCATTGCCGGGGACAGCCAGACCACCGCCCCGGCATGGGTCCGCTACTTCGCCTACATCTGTTTCGGCCTGTGCGGAGTTGCGGTGCTGTTCGGGCTCTACCTGATCATTCCCTACTTCAGCGGATAGGGTTCAGCGGCCGTCGCCTGGCGCTCTGTGAACCCGGCGTGCGAATCGCTAGGCTGAGCCCATGTCCAGTGTCCAGTACTACGTGGCGTCATCCCTCGACGGGTTCATCGCCACGGCCGACGATGACCTTGCGTGGCTGTTGCAGTTCGACGGGTTCGAAGGCGGCAAAGAAAGCTACGACTCCTTCATGGCCGGCGTGGGCTGCATCGTCATGGGCGGCACCACCTACCAGTGGCTTATGGACCATGAGCCCGGCAACTGGCCGTACCCCGACACGCCCTGCTGGGTATTCACGCACCACGAATTCAGTGCCCCGCCCGGTGCGGACGTCACGTTCGTCCGCGGTGACGTCACTGAATTCGCCGGCGACTTCACCGGCGACGCAGGAGGCAAGAACGTCTGGGTGGTCGGAGGCGGTGAGCTCGCCGCCCAGTTCACCGACGCCGGCCTGCTGGATGAGCTGATCGTCTCGATCATCCCCGTCGTCCTGGGACACGGAAAGCGGCTGCTGCCGCTGAAAGGGCCGACGCCGCCGCTTGAGTTGGCGGAGTCCCGCACCCAGGGGCGGGGCATCGTTGAGCTCCGCTACCGTTTCGGGGAAACTCCGGCCTAGGCGCCGGAGCAGCCAGTCGCCGGAGCGGCTACTGAGCGATGTCCCAGAGCGGCTACTGGGTGATGTCCCGGATCAGGTTGGTGAGGCGGGCCGTGGAGAGCCTGCGGCCCTGCTCGTCAGTCATGACAATCTCATGAGTGGTCAGCGTCCGGCCGAGATGGATGGCCGTGCAGGTGCCTGTCACGGTTCCTGACGCGATGGCCCGGTGATGCGTTGCCCCCACTTCGATGCCCAGTGCCTGCCTGCCCGGCCCCGCGTGCATCCCTGCCGCGAAGGACCCCAACGTTTCGGCCAGCACTACGTGGGCGCCGCCGTGGAGAATTCCGGCCACCTGGGTGTTCCCTTCCACCGGCATGGTGGCTACCGTCCGTTCGGGGCTCATCTCCAGGAACCGGATCCCCATCTTCACCACCAGGGCGCCGATGCCGAACCCGCCAAGCCAGTCGTGGAGGTGTTCGGGAACCCCGGCTGCCAGGAGTTCATCCTTGAACCGCGCTTCTTCGCCGGCGCGCGCCGCTTTCGGCGGCAGGGCCTCCCGGGCTTCCCCTCCGGCAGGGCCGCCGGGCGTGAAATTGTCCATCATGGCAACTAGGCTGGCACCTGTGAGTGAAACAACCAAACCGGCCCCCTTCCCGTCCACAACCGAAACCCTTCAGGACATCGCGGTGTCCTCGCCTGCCGGCCCGTCGGCGTCGGCCACCGAGGCCCCGGTCATTCCCCTGACGGATCAGCCCCGCCTTCTGGTGCTGGACGGTCACTCCATGGCCTTCCGGGCTTTCTTTGCCCTTCCGGCCGACAAGTTCTCAACCGCCCGGGGCCAGCACACCAACGCGATCCACGGCTTCACGTCCATGCTCATCAACCTGATCAAGGAACAGAAGCCCACGCATATCGCGGTGGCCTTCGATGTCTCGGACGACACCACTCACCGCAAGGCCGAGTACAGCGAATACAAGGGCGGCCGCAATGAGACTCCCCGGGAGATGAGCGGCCAGATCGACCTCATCGACCAGGTGATGGGCGCCTGGGGCATCAAGACCATCAAGATGCCCGGCTATGAGGCGGACGACATCCTGGCCACGCTGGCGGCCATGGGTGAAAAGGCCGGCTACGAAGTCCTGCTCGTCTCGGGTGACCGTGACGCGTTCCAGCTGATCACCGACAACGTCTTTGTGCTGTATCCCCGGAAGGGCGTCAGCGACATCCCCCGCATGGATGCCGCGGCAGTGCAGGAAAAGTACTTTGTCTCGCCCGCGCAGTATTCGGACCTCGCTGCCTTGGTGGGGGAGACCGCCGACAACCTCCCCGGAGTGCCAGGTGTGGGTCCCAAGACGGCCGCCAAGTGGATCAACCTCTATGGCGGGCTCGAAGGAGTCCTGGAGCACGTTGACGCCATCGGCGGGAAGGTGGGGGACGCGCTGCGGGCGAACGTTGATTCGGTGAAGCGCAACCGCAAGCTGAACAGGCTCCACACCGACCTTGACCTGCCGGTGACGCTGGACGAGCTCGCCGATCCTCGGCCCAACCAGGAGGCGCTCGAGGAGCTCTTTGACACTCTCGAGTTCAAAACCATCCGCACGCGGCTCTTCGACCTGTATGCCAGCGACACCCCGGAAGCGGAACGCGAAACCCTGGAGACGCGGGACTTCGCCACGCTGACCGGCGCGGACGCGCTCCGGGCCTTCCTCGCCGCCGGCGCCGGCGAGCGGTCTGCCCTTGCCGTCGATGTCCTGCCGGGCAGGATCGGCGAGGACGCCGACGCCGTCGCGATCGTGCGGGACGACGCCGCCGCCTACATCGACCTCACCTCACTGGACGCCGAGGCGGAAAACGTTCTGGCCCAGTGGCTCCGGGACGCGGACTCCCCGAAGGTCATGCACGGCTACAAAGCGGCCCTGAAAGCACTGAACAACCGCGGGCTCGGCCTGGAAGGGGTGGTGGACGACACCTCTATCTCCGGCTACCTCATCCAGCCCGACCGCCGCACCTACGAGCTGGCCGAACTGGCCCAGTACCACCTGAACATCCACGTCTCCCCGGAGGCCGCCAAAGCCGGCCAGCTGGAACTGTCGTTCGATGACGACGCCGCCGCGGCGTCGGGGGCTCTGGTCCAGGTCGCCGCCGTCGTCCACAAACTGAGCCGGTTCTTCGAGTCGGAACTGCGGGAACGCAAGGCGGAAGAACTGCTGGCCACGCTGGAACTGCCGGTGAGCCGGGTCCTGGCCGACATGGAGCATACCGGCATCTCCGTCTCCATGGAGCTGATGGACGAGCAGCTGGCGGACCTCGCCAGGGTGATCGACGACGCCCAGGAGCGTGCGTTTGCGGCCATCGGTCATGAGGTGAATCTGGGCTCCCCGAAACAGCTGCAAACGGTGCTGTTCGACGAGCTGCAGCTGCCCAAGACGAAGAAGATCAAATCGGGCTACACCACAGACGCCGCCTCGCTGAAGAACCTGCTGGAGAAGACGGGCCACGAATTCCTGGTCCAGCTGATGGCCCACCGGGAATCGGCCAAGCTGCGCCAGATGGTGGAGACGCTCAAGAAGTCCGTGGCCGAAGACGGCCGCATCCACACCACGTACGCGCAGAACGTCGCGGCCACGGGACGCATTTCCTCCAACAATCCCAACCTGCAGAACATCCCAATCCGCAGCGAGGAGGGCCGCCGGGTCCGTGGCATCTTTGTGGTCAGCGACGGTTACGAGTGCCTGCTGTCCGCGGACTACTCGCAGATTGAAATGCGCATCATGGCCCACCTGTCCGGTGACGCGGGGCTGATTGAGGCCTACCGCCAGGGCGAGGACCTGCACCGCTTCGTGGGCTCCTCCATCTTCCACGTGCCGCCGGCAGAGGTCACCAGCGCCATGCGCTCCAAGGTCAAAGCGATGTCCTACGGCCTGGCCTACGGCCTGACCTCCTTCGGGCTGTCCAAGCAGCTGGAAATTTCGGTCGATGAGGCCAGGACGCTCATGAAGAATTACTTCGACCGGTTCGGCGCCGTCCGCGACTACCTCCGGGGAGTGGTGGACCAGGCCAGGATCGACGGTTACACGTCGACCATCGAAGGGCGGCGGCGCTACCTGCCGGATCTCACGAGCACGGACCGGCAGATGCGGGAAAACGCCGAGCGCATCGCCCTCAACTCGCCCATCCAGGGGTCCGCCGCAGACATCATCAAGCGGGCCATGCTGGGAGTGCACGCCGAACTGGCGGCCCAGGGGCTCAAATCGCGCATGCTACTGCAGGTGCACGATGAACTGGTGCTGGAGGTGGCCAACGGCGAACGCGAGGCGGTCGAGAAACTGGTCACGGAACAGATGGGCTCAGCTGCGCAGCTGAGCGTTCCCCTGGATGTGCAGATCGGCGTAGGCGCCAGCTGGTACGACGCCGGCCACTAGGTAATTCAGGATGCGCAGGGCGCCATGGCAGGCGCCCTGCGCATCCCGTTTGTTTCGGTTCACTTCATTTCGGTTCAAGGGGGAGCAGTACATGGCAGGCAGCTATGAGACCAGGCGGTTCAGGGCAGCGGACAAGGGCACGCCCGGATACGCCCAGGGCACCGACTGGATTCAGGCCGTGGGCTTCGGTTTCCACGACACCCGCCGGAATGACGAATTCGTGGACAAGATCATGGCCATGTACCGGCAGGATGGCCGTGAGCTGACGGGCGTCTACCAGACGGCCCCGGTTGCACCGCATTCCCTGGGCGCCAACGTTCCCGTGGCCACGTTTGGCACACTGCGCAAGGACATGAATGTCGGCTATGGCCGCCAGCTCCGGACGCACATGGTGACGGCGGTGACGGTGCGGGGCACGCACCGTCGCCAGGGCATCCTGCGCCGGATGATGACCGAGGACCTCACCGCGGCAAAGGCAGACGGACTGGCCGTGGCGGCGCTGACCGCATCGGAAGGCTCCATCTACGGCCGTTTCGGCTACGGAGTGGCAACGTTCGAGCGCAGCGTCAAGGTGGACACCGGGCCGCGCTTCAACCTGCACCACCAGCCCGTCGGATCGGTGGAAAGCGCCGACCGGAAAGTCCTGCTCGACTTGGCGCCGGAAGTGTTCGAACGCGTGCACCGGCACACCCCGGGGTCCATCGTCCGGCAGGACGCCTACCGGCAGACCGTCTCCGGCGCCGTTGGCCGCGATGGCAGCGAGGACGAAGCCATCCGGTGCGCCCTGCACTACGACGCCGCGGGCGCCGTGGACGGCTACGTCTCGTATAAGTTCGCAGGCTGGGACACCAAGCCGTACACCATGGAAATCGTGGACCTCGTGGCGGCGACTGACGCCGCTTACCTGGAACTGTGGCGGTTCCTCGGCAGCATCGACCTGGTGGACCGGATCAGCTGGCAGGACGCGCCGGTGGACGACCCCCTGAGCTGGGCGCTGGGGGATCCGCGGTGCATCGAGTCCTCGGACCACCGCGACATGCTCTGGCTCCGGATCCTGGACACGGGCAAGGCGCTGGCCGCCCGGCACTACTCCGCAGATGGCGCCCTCATCCTGAGGATCAGCGACGCCCTGGGATTTGCCGGTGGCACGTTCCGGGTCGCGGTCAGCGGCGGGGAAGCGAACGTCTCGGAGGCCCCGTTCGACTCGGAGCCGGACCTGTCGCTGGACGTCGCGGACCTCGGCTCCGTCTATCTGGGGGGCGTCTGTCCCGTCACCCTGAAGGCCGCCGGCCGGCTTACCGAGCACACGCCGGGGGCGGCGCTGAAAGCGCGGCTCATGTTCGCCGTCGAACGCGCGCCCCACTGCCTGACGCATTTCTGACAGAACTGCTGACAACTTCTGACAGCATTTTTGCAGGTCACAGGCCTTCAACGTAGCGGCGGCGCTTTGACCGGCGTTGGCGAGTACGACTAGAATGAACGGGCGTGTACTAGGTGCACGTACCTTAAATCCACAAAATCAGGATGACCCGGCACATCCGCGTGATATGCCGTGCTTTGCGCCTGCGTTCCATAACGCGGGCGCGATGGTTTGCCTGACCGACTAACTATCCACAACGGAGCCCCTACTACATGACCATCACCTCCACCGAGAAGCCCGGTACCCCCGTAGTCGCCATTAACGACATCGGTACCGCTGAGGACTTCCTCGCAGCAGTCGACGCCACCATCAAGTACTTCAACGACGGAGACCTCGTCGAAGGTACCGTCGTCAAGGTCGACCGCGACGAAGTTCTGCTCGACATCGGTTACAAGACCGAAGGTGTCATCCCCTCCCGCGAGCTTTCCATCAAGCACGACGTTGATCCCGGAGACGTCGTCTCCGTTGGCGATCAGGTCGAAGCCCTGGTGCTCACCAAGGAAGACAAAGAAGGCCGCCTGATCCTCTCCAAGAAGCGTGCTCAGTACGAGCGCGCCTGGGGCGACATCGAGAAGGTCAAGGAAGAAGACGGTGTTGTCACCGGTACCGTCATCGAGGTTGTCAAGGGTGGTCTTATCCTCGACATCGGTCTGCGCGGCTTCCTGCCGGCGTCCCTCGTCGAGATGCGCCGCGTGCGCGACCTGGCTCCGTACATCGGTCAGCAGATCGAAGCCAAGATCATCGAGCTGGACAAGAACCGCAACAACGTTGTGCTGTCCCGCCGTGCGTGGCTCGAGCAGACCCAGTCCGAGGTCCGCTCCACGTTCCTCAACAAGCTGGAAAAGGGCCAGGTCCGTCCCGGCGTCGTTTCCTCCATCGTCAACTTCGGTGCCTTCGTGGACCTGGGCGGCGTAGACGGTCTCGTCCACGTTTCCGAGCTGTCCTGGAAGCACATCGACCACCCGTCCGAGGTTGTCGAAGTTGGCCAGGAAGTCACCGTCGAGGTCCTCGAGGTCGACCTGGACCGCGAGCGCGTTTCCCTGTCGCTCAAGGCTACGCAGGAAGATCCGTGGCAGACCTTCGCCCGCACCCACGCCCTCGGCCAGGTTGTTCCGGGTAAGGTCACCAAGCTCGTTCCGTTCGGTGCGTTCGTTCGCGTCGAAGACGGCATCGAAGGCCTCGTTCACATCTCCGAGCTGGCTGTCCGCCACGTGGAGCTGGCTGAGCAGGTTGTCTCCGTTGGCGACGAGCTGTTCGTCAAGGTCATCGACATCGACCTCGAGCGCCGCCGTATCTCGCTCTCCCTCAAGCAGGCCAACGAGGGCGTCGACGCCGACAGCACCGAATTCGACCCGGCACTCTACGGCATGGCCGCCGAGTACGACGAAGAGGGCAACTACAAGTACCCGGAGGGCTTCGACCCGGAGTCCAACGAGTGGCTTGAAGGCTACGAGAACCAGCGCGCCGCCTGGGAGCAGCAGTACGCTGACGCCCAGACCCGCTGGGAAGCACACAAGAAGCAGGTTGCCCAGCACGCTGCCGACGACGCTGCCGCTGCAACGTCCGGTGAGAGCGATTCCGGCACCACCAGCTACTCCTCGGAGCCGGCTGCAACCGAGACCGGCGCAGGCACGCTTGCTTCGGACGAGGCTCTTGCAGCACTGCGTGAGAAGCTGACCGGCAACTAATTGCCAGTAACGACTGATTGCCAGTAAAAAGGTGGCCGTCCCCGGAAGGGGGCGGCCACCTTTTTTTGCTGTCTTTGGAACTGAGTGCCCGGCCTGTCTGCTGCCGCTGCGTTCCGGCGGCTCAGGCAGTCTGGCCGGCGTGCTCGCCTTCGGCGATTTCCTCGAGCACCTTGTCATTGAAGGCCGGGAGGTCGTCCGGCTTACGGCTGGTCACGAAACCCTGGTCCACCACCACTTTCTCGTCCGACCAGTTGGCGCCGGCGTTCCTGAGATCGGTCGCGAGGGTGTGGTACGAGGTGAGATTCCGGCCCTTGACCACGCCGGCATCAATCAGCAGCCAGGGGCCGTGACAAATCGCGGCCACGGGCTTGTGCTGCTCGAAGAAGCTCCGGGCGAAGGCCTGGGCGTCCTTGTTCACGCGCAGGTGGTCGGCGTTCACGACGCCACCGGGGATCACCAGGGCGTGGAAGTCCGAGGCGTTGGCCTCCGCCAGGGTGAGGTCCACGTCAAACGTGTCCCCCTTCTCGACCCCGTTGAAGCCTTGAATCTTTCCGCTGGACGGAGCAACGAGGGTGGGCTCACCGCCGGCCTCCTTGACCGCATTCCAGGGGCTTGTCAGCTCCACCTGCTCCACCCCGTGGGTGAGCAGAAAGGCGACCTTCTTGCCTGCGATGTTGTGTTCCGACATTCGTCCTCCTTCAACCTGTTGCGCCGCCGGGTGTCCTGCAGGGTTTGCCGAGGATATGCCGGCGTGGCGCGCGGTGTGCTGGCTTACACATCAACCCTAGGAAGCAGAAAACTGATAAGCAACCTGATTATTGGTTAGGGGCCGGCACTTCGTCCGCAGCCGGCACCGTCAGCGGGGGAGCGGCACGTCCACCCAGTCCGTGCCCTCCGGCTCAAGCGTCGCGGTTCCGGACGTCATTGCCGCGAGCCGCTCGGCCGCTTCCGCCAACGGTTCCGGCGCGTCAGGCAGGGCGAGCCGCAGGACGGTCGACTGCGGCTCATAGCCCGTTTCGGCCATGGCATAGCCGGCGGCCCGGAGATCGTTCTCAAGCCGCCCGGCAGCGGCATGGGGCACCCGGACAGCGCAGAGGCGCAGCCGTCTGCGCTGCACCAGTGGCGCGAGGTCAAGGGCTGCGGACACCGACTCGGAATACGCCCGCACCAGCCCTCCGGCGCCCAGGAGTATTCCGCCGAAGTACCGAACGACGACGGCGCTCACGTCGCTGAGGTCCGTCACCCCCGGGGCGGTTTCCCGCCGGATGAGGGCCTCCAGCATGGGGATCCCCGCCGTTCCCGAGGGCTCGCCGTCGTCGCTGGAACGCTGGATGCTGCGGTCCGGGCCCAGCACGAACGCAGAGCAGTGGTGCCGGGCGTCGTGGAATTCCCGCCGCAGGTCCGTCACGAGCGCCCGGGCAGCCTCTTCGCTGTCCGTGCGCCGCAGCACAGTGATGAACCGCGACCGTTTGATCTCCAGCTCATGGCGGAAGTCCGGCCCGGCAGCCAGGGTGGTGAAGGACGACGTCCTGCTCTTCTGCTCTTGCACCGCCCAAGTCTAGTCCGGGGTGGGCCCATGCCGGCAGGGTTCCCTGGGCGAGCGGAGCGAGGTCAGGGGGGCGGTGGGGACTAGTCTGGGGGAGTGTTGAAGATTGGGTTGACGGGCGGCATCGCCTCAGGGAAGTCAATGGTGGCCGCGCGCCTCAAAGAGCTGGGGGCGGTGCTGGTCGATGCGGACGCCATCGCCCGTGATGTCGTGGCACCCGGCACTCCCGGTCTCGCCGCCGTAGTGCGGGCGTTCGGGGCAGATATCCTCGACGCCGCCGGCCGGCTCGACCGGCCCCGCCTCGGTGCCGTTGTGTTCGGCGACCCGGAACGGCGTGCGGAGCTTAACGGCATCATCCACCCCCTGGTCCGCCAGCAGGCCACCGCGGTGATCGCCGCCGCCCCCGCGGACGCCGTCGTGGTCCAGGACATCCCGCTCCTCGTCGAAACGGGCCAGCAAAGCAGCTTCCACCTCGTCGTGGTCGTGGACGCGGCGGCCGAGGTCCGGCTCCAGCGCATGGTCAAGCACCGCAGCATGACGGAGGAGGAAGCCCGCTCCCGGATGGCCGCCCAGGCTGCGCGGGACGTCAGGCTGGCGGCGGCCGATGTTGTGCTGGACAACTCCGGCACGCCGGAGGAACTGCAGCGTGAGGTGGACCTGCTGTGGCAGGACCGGCTCGTGCCGTACGCCAGGAATATCAGCAACGCCACCGTTGCCGCCCGAAACGGCGGGCCGGTGCTGGCTCCGCACGATTCCGACTGGCGGCGCCAGGCGAGCCTGCTGATGGACAGGCTGCGGACCGCTGTCCCCGACGAAGTCCTCGCCGTTGACCACATTGGATCCACGGCCGTTCCCGGACTCGACGCCAAGGACGTCATCGATCTGCAGCTGGCGGTCACGGACCTGGAGACGGCGGACCGCATGGCGCCGCTGCTTGGTGCCGCCGGGTTCCCCGCCTGGCCGGGCATCCTGCTCGACAGCCCCATCGCCGGACGCCCGGATCCCGCTGCATGGTCCAAGCGGCTCCACGGCAACGCGGATCCCGGGCGGCCCGTGAACCTCCACGTCCGCGTCGCTGGATCTCCGGGCTGGCGCTTCGCACTGGGCTTCCGTGACTGGCTAACGGCGGACCCGGCCGCCCGGGACGCCTATGCAGCCGAAAAGCGCCGGGTTGCGGCGCTCCACGCATCGGACACCTCCACCTCCGGGTACGCCCAGGAGAAAGAAGCCTGGTTTATGGAGACGGCCGTCCCCGGAATGGAGCGGTGGGCCGCAAGCAGCGGCTGGCGGCCGCCGTCGTACGCCCCTGCGGGCAGCGGTAGATTAGATACATGAGTCTTGCGCAGGAGATCAACCGCGTCGTCGCGCCCTTTGAGGTCATCAGCGAGTTCAAGCCCGCCGGCGACCAGCCGGCCGCCATCGCCGAACTCACCGAACGGATTAAGAACGGTGAAAAAGACGTGGTGCTCCTGGGCGCCACGGGTACCGGCAAAAGCGCCACCACGGCGTGGCTGATCGAGCAGATCCAGCGTCCAACCCTGGTGATGGTGCAGAACAAGACGCTCGCCGCGCAGCTCGCCAACGAATTCCGCGAGCTGCTACCCAACAACGCGGTGGAGTACTTCGTCTCCTATTACGACTACTACCAGCCCGAGGCCTATGTGGCACAGACGGACACGTTCATTGAGAAGGACTCCTCCGTTAACGAGGAAGTGGAACGGCTCCGGCACTCTGCCACGAACGCGCTGCTGACCCGCCGGGACGTGATCGTCGTGGCCACCGTCTCCTGCATTTACGGCCTCGGCACCCCGGAAGAGTACATCGCCGGCATGGTGACCCTCCGCAAGGGGGCGGAGATGAACCGCGATGACCTGCTCCGGAAATTCGTCTCCATGCAGTACACCCGCAATGACATGGACTTCCACCGCGGCACGTTCCGCGTGCGCGGCGACACCGTGGAAATCATTCCGATGTACGAAGAGCTTGCCATCCGGATCGAGTTCTTCGGCGACGAGATTGAGAACATCTATACGCTGCACCCGCTCACCGGGGAGGTCATCCGGGACGAGACCGAGATGTACGTCTTCCCGGCGTCGCACTACGTGGCCGGTCCAGAACGGATGAGCCGGGCGATCAAGCGGATCGAAGACGAGCTCGCCGAACGGCTCGCGGTGCTCGAGGGCCAGAACAAGCTCGTGGAGGCCCAGCGGCTCCGGATGCGCACCACATACGACCTGGAAATGATGCAGCAGATGGGTTTCTGCAACGGCATCGAGAACTATTCGTCGCACATCGACGGCCGCGCCCGCGGAACCGCGCCGCACTGCCTGCTCGACTACTTCCCGGACGACTTCCTCCTGGTCATTGATGAATCCCACGTCACGGTGCCGCAGATCGGTGCCATGTACGAGGGCGACATGTCGCGCAAGCGGAACCTGGTGGACCACGGCTTCCGCCTGCCCTCGGCGATGGACAACCGCCCGCTCAAGTGGGATGAGTTCCAGGACCGCGTGGGCCAGACGGTTTACCTGTCCGCCACCCCGGGCAAGTACGAGCTCGGAAAGGCGGACGGCTTTGTCCAGCAGATCATCCGCCCCACCGGCCTGATCGACCCCGAGGTGGTCGTGAAACCCACCAAGGGCCAGATCGATGACCTGCTGGATGAGATCCGGACCCGCACCGAGAAGAACGAACGCATCCTGGTCACCACCCTCACCAAGCGCATGGCCGAGGACCTCACCGATTACCTCCTGGGCCACGGCGTCAAGGTGGAGTACCTGCACTCGGACGTGGACACCCTCCGCCGCGTGGAGCTGCTCCGCGAACTGCGGATGGGAACCTTTGACGTCCTCGTGGGCATTAACCTGCTCCGCGAAGGTCTTGACCTGCCTGAAGTGTCGCTCGTGAGCATCCTGGATGCCGACAAGGAAGGCTTCCTTCGGTCGTCCACGTCGCTGATCCAGACCATAGGCCGTGCGGCCAGGAACGTGTCCGGGCAGGTGCACATGTACGCGGACCGCATCACCGACTCCATGGCCCATGCCATCGACGAGACCAACCGGCGGCGCGCCATCCAGGTTGCTTACAACACCGAAAACGGAGTGGACCCGCAGCCGCTGCGGAAGAAGATCGCGGACATCACGGACCAGATTGCCAAGGAGGACGCCGACACCCAGGAACTGCTGAACAACAACCGCCTGGCCAAGGGCGCCAAACGGGGCAAGTCCGCGGCCAAGGGTGCGGCGACTGTCCGGGCGGACGGGCTCGCGGCGGCGCCTGCCGAGGATTTGGTGGGGCTGATCGAACAGCTGACGGAGCAGATGCACGGCGCCGCAGCCGAGCTGCAGTTCGAGCTGGCTGCCCGGCTCCGCGACGAAGTGGGCGAGCTGAAAAAGGAACTCCGCCAGATGCATGCAGCCGGTCACGCGTAAGGTAGGCGCGGGCAGGCGCCGGCGTGAGGTAAAGTTGAGGTCACGTAGGGGAGTATCCCAAGCGCTACGGACGTCAACACGCAAGGCACAGATGCCTTGCCGGGCGTAGCGGGCAACCACATCAGCACCAAGTGCACAGGTTCGCCGGAGAGACTTACACCAGTTTTTTGTACCCTGCGAAAGGTATCTCTGTGCAGCTTCCCGTCTGGTTTGAGGTCGGCTCGTTCGTCGTCCTCGGCATCATCCTCCTGTTAGACCTGCTCCTGGTGGTGCGGCGTCCGCACGAACCCTCCATGAAGGAAGCCGGCCTCTGGGTCGCCTTCTATGTGGCTCTTGCCTTGGTCTTCGCCGGTGCCATGTTCATGTTCGCGGGCCCGGAGTACGGCGGGCAGTTCGTCGCCGGCTGGGTGACCGAGTACAGCCTGAGCATCGACAATCTCTTCGTCTTCATCATCATCATGGCCCGCTTCTCGGTGCCCCGTAAGTACCAGCAGGAAGTGCTGATGGTGGGCATCATCATCGCCCTCATCCTGCGCGGCATCTTCATCATGCTCGGTGCGATCGTCATCGAGCAGTTCAGCTGGGTCTTCTACATCTTTGGCGCCTTCCTGCTGTGGACGGCGTGGAAGCAGGCCCAGGACGAAGGCGAGGACGAAGAGGACCGGGAAAACCCGATCATCGCCAAGATCCGCACCGTCATCCCCATGTCGGAGAAGTTCGACGGCGGCAAGCTCCGCACCGTGGTCAACGGCAAGAAGGTCTTCACCCCCATGC
This sequence comes from Arthrobacter sp. Soil_N43, assembly GCF_057655195.1. Taxonomy (NCBI): domain Bacteria; kingdom Bacillati; phylum Actinomycetota; class Actinomycetes; order Micrococcales; family Micrococcaceae; genus Arthrobacter; species Arthrobacter sp. Soil_N43. The sequence continues at coordinate 13,904 of NZ_JBDGML010000103.1, read as the reverse complement.
TGATCGTCTTCGTGACTATCGGCATGACGGACCTGCTGTTCGCCGTGGACTCCATCCCCGCCATCTTCGGCCTCACCCAGAGTGCGTTCATCGTCTTCACGGCGAACATCTTTGCGCTCATGGGCCTGCGCCAGCTCTACTTCCTGCTCGGCGGCCTGATGAACCGCCTCGTCTACCTGAAGCACGCGCTGTCCGTCATCCTGGCATTCATCGGCGTGAAGCTGATCCTGCACGCCATGCACGTGAACGAACTGCCGTTCATCAACGGCGGCCACCACATCGAGTGGGCACCCGAGATCCCCACCTACGTTTCCCTGGCGGTCATCGTGGGCACCATCGTCGTCGCCGTGATTGCCAGCCTGGTCAGCTCCAAGGCAAAGCAGGCCAAAATGGACGCCCGCCTCGAGGAGGACGCCCGGAAGAGCCGCAGCGACGTGGACGTGGACGTCGACTAGGCTCCCGGCCTACAGTCCCCAGGCAGTCCTGAGTCAGCCTTTCTAGGTGCTGCCCGCGAGAACCCCGGTCACTGTGTGGCCGGGGTTCTCGCGTTAAAATTGTGCGCTGGAGCCTCCTCCTGCCGCCGGGCCGGGACTATGCTCGGAGGATGGCAACCACTTCCCGGGCGGAGCCGGATGTTCGCCAGGTGCAGCGCCGCACCGTGCTGCTCCTGGGGTCCGCGCAGTTGCTCAGCGCAATCGTCACAGGGGCGACCGTTTCCATCGGTTCCCTGCTGGCCGTCGATCTATCCGGCTCGGAAGCGTGGGCCGGGTCAGTCGCCACCATGATGACCCTGGCCGCCGCACTGGCGGCGCTGCCTCTGGCGTCGCTTGCCGAGCGCCGGGGACGACGGATCAGCCTTGCCACCGGGCTGGCGGCGGCCCTGGCGGGTGCACTCCTCATTGTGCTGGCTGTGGTCACGGGCATCTTCGTGTTCCTCGTGATGGGCGCCGCGGGCGTCGGGGTGGGCACGGCAGCCAACCTGCAGGCGCGTTTCGCCGCCGTCGACCTGGCAGACCCTGAACACCGCGGCCGGTCCCTGTCCGCCGTCGTGTGGGCCATCACTGTCGGGGCCGTGGCCGGGCCCAACCTGGTCCAGCCCGGCGCGGTGGTGGGCCAGAGCCTGGGGCTGCCGCCCATTGCGGGACCGTTCGTCATCTCCGCCGCCGGGCTGTTTCTTGCCTGCGGCCTGCTGCTGGCCGGGCTCCGCCCGGACCCCCTCTTCCTGGCTCGGCAACTTGCCGCACGGGCCCAGCCCGCCGGGCCTCCCGCAGGCGGAGCGCCGGTTCCGGCGCCGGCCGGAGGCTCACTCGCAAGGGGCCTTCGGGCGGTCCGCCACGCACCGGCCGCGATCCTGGCGCTGGCCGCCGTCGTCGGGGCCCACGCCATGATGGTGGGCGTCATGTCCATGACGCCGCTCCACCTGCAGGCACTCGTTGCGGGCCCGCACAGTGTCCACGGCAGCCATGCCGCCGGAAGCGATGCGCTGGTCATTATCGGCTTCACCATCTCGCTGCACATCGCGGGGATGTTCGCGCTCTCCCCGGTCATGGGGTGGCTGACCGACAAGCTCGGGAGGACGCAGACCATTGCGCTTGGCCTCGCCACCCTGCTCGCCGCTGTTCTCGTGGCCGGCTTCGGCCAAGGGTCGACGGCGGCGGTCGCGGTCGGTCTCGTGCTCCTGGGCGTGGGATGGTCGGCTTCCACCATCGCCGGATCCACTCTCCTTGCTGAAAGCGTCAGCCAGAAGGACCGGGTGGCCGTGCAGGGCGTCTCGGACATGATGATGGGCGTGGCGGGTGCTGTCGGCGGGGCTGTCTCGGGCCTCGTCCTGAGCTGGGTGGGATACCTCGGCCTCAACCTGGCCGGCGGCGTGCTCGGTGCCGCGGTCCTTGCGGCCGCCGTCGTCGCCCTGCTGGCAGGGCGGTCGAAGCCCGTCGGGTCAGTCCCTGACTGACCGCACCATGCCCAGCAGGCGGCCGAAGATCGCTTCGCCGTCGTCGGCGATGCCGTCGTGGTGGAAGTCGGCCGATTCCCAGACCTGCAGGCCGCGGACAGCTGCGGCGGTCTCCAGGGACAGGCCGCGCTCCACGTAGATGTCGTCGGTGTAGACGGCCGCTGCCGCCGGCACGGTATTGGCCGCCAGCCGGAGCGGGTCGTAGAGCGGCGTCCAGTCCGGCTTGGATGCCAGCAGTCCGGCCACTTCCTTCAGCGGGCGCAGCGCCTGGTCCTGCTCGAAGTACCACGGATACACCATCTCGCCGGTCAGCAGGAGCTCCGGCGCGTCCGGGCTGAACTCCGGGAACTCCCGGAGGACCCGCCACGCTGCCCAATCCGTGGCCGAGCCCTGGCCGTAAATGGACTCATGCATCAGCGCGTAGAGCGGATTGCCGGCCCGTGAGACCAGGGAACGGAGCTGCTCGAGGAAGGAATCGGACAGCCGGGCGCCGCGTGGCGTGTCCACGAAGGCGTCCTCCAGCAGGTTGTGGAGCCCGTCCACCCTGGTGTTTCCGCCCAGGAAGGCGCCCGCCATCTGGAACCGCTCCACGGTCAGGCGTTCACCGCCGGGCAGAAATTCTTCGGTGACCCGGAGGTGGCGGGCGATCCGGTCGACGGTCTCGCGGTCTTCCGGATACCAGCCAAAGTACTCCGCGTTGCGGGCGGCCACGCGCTTGAAGGTTTCCCGGTACACGCGTTCTGCCGACCCTGTCAGCGGGGCCAGTCCGCCGGTGATGAGGACCTCCCGCAGTCCTTCGGGCGCGAATGAGAGGTACGTCAGCGCGCAAAATCCGCCGTAGCTTTGGCCGTAGATGCTCCACGGCTCCGATCCCAGGGCACGGCGGAGCAGCTCCGCGTCGGCCACAATCGAATCGGCGCGGAAATGTTCCAGGTAGCGGGCCTGGGCAGCGGCGTCGCCCCTGGCCGGAAGTGTGTTCCGGTCGATGGGGGAGGACAGCCCGGTGCCGCGCTGGTCCAGCATGAGGATCCGGAAATCCTTTGCAGCCGCCTTGCTCCAGCCGCCGAGGGACATCAGCCGGTTGCCGCGGCCGCCGGGTCCGCCCTGCAGGTACAGGAGCCACGGCAGCCGTTCCGCCGCTGCCTCGCTGTGGTCCGCGGACACGTATTCGCGCGCAAAGACGGTGATGGTCTCGGCGTCCTTGCCGGGGGCGCCATTGAAGTGGTCCAGTGGGACTGTGAAGTAGTGCTCCGCCGTGCGCATCCCGCGGAACTCATGCCGGGCGCGGACAGTGTGGACGGCAGCATCAACGGCGTCCACGGCGGCCTCAGCCACGGGCGCCCGCCCCGCTGCGGGCCCCGAACGCTGCCAAGGCGTCGCCGGTGAGGCGGAACGTGGACCACTCCTCCATCGGGCTCGCCCCGAGCTTCCGGTAGAAATTGATGGAGGGTTCGTTCCAGTCCAGGACGCTCCACTCAACCCGCGCGTACCCGCGCTCGACGGCGGTGGCGGCCAGGTGCTGCAGCAGCGCCTTGCCGTGGCCCTCGCCTCGCGCCTCGGGGGTGACGTAGAGGTCTTCCAGGTAGATGCCGTGGACACCTTCCCAGGTCGAGTAGTTCAGGAACCAGAGGGCGAAGCCACGGACCTCTCCGGCGTCGTTCTCGGCCATATGGGCGAACACCCGGGGGTGCTCGCCGAAAAGCACCTCGGCCAGCATCTCCGGCGTGTTCCGTACGGCGTCCGGTTCCTTTTCGTAGATGGCCAGTTCATGGATCATCTGCAGGATTACGGGGACATCGGCCGGGGTTGCGGGACGGATTACGCTCATGTTCCGAGCATACTAGGGCCGGGCAGGGCACCGCGCTTGGGCTGCGCCTGGGCAGGCGCCGGGCGGCGTCAGAGCCTGTTGACCTCTGTCACCCGGACCACGGCGGTGCCGGTCTCGTCGGAGGCAGCGAGGTCCACCTCTGCGGAGATGCCCCAGTCGTGGTTGCCCGCGGGGTCGTCGAAGATCTGGCGGACCTTCCACACGTCCGGTCCCTCCGTGATCATCAGCAGTCCCGGGCCGCGGGCGTCCGGGCCGGTGCCTATATCGTCGTGCTCGTCGAAGTAGTCGTCCAGGATGTCTTCCCAGCGGTCGGCATCCCAGCCGGCGTCGCCGTCGAGCTCGCCCAGCGCCGCGGCGTCCTCGTCCGCGAACAGCTCCACGCGGCGGAACATTTCGTTCCTGACCATGACGCGGAAGGCCCGCGTGTTGGAGGTCAGCGACGGCGGCGGCGGGGGCGGTGCATCGTGCGGAGTCGGCGCCGCACCGGACGTCAGCTCCTCCCACTCGTCCAGCAGGCTGGAGTCAACCTGGCGTACCAGTTCGCCGAGCCATGCGATGAGGTCTTCCAGGTCCTCCCGGAGGGCGTCCTGGGGGACGGTCTGGCGCAGGGCCTTGAAGCCGTCGGCCAGGTACCGCAGCACGATCCCCTCGGAACGCGCGAGCCCGTAGAACTGGACGAATTCGCCGAAGTTCATGGCGCGTTCGTACATGTCGCGGACGACGGACTTGGGCGCCAGTTCGAAGTCGCCCACCCAGGGCGCTGCCTTGCGGTAGACCTCGAAGGCCTCGCCGAGGATTTCGGCGAGGGGCTGCGGGTAGGTGACGTCGTCGAGCATCGCCATGCGCTGCTCGTATTCAATGCCGTCCGCCTTCATCGCGGCGATGGCCTCGCCCCGGGCCTTCTTCTGCTGCGCGGAGAGGATCTGCCGCGGCTTCTCCAGCGTCGCCTCGATGACCGAGACTACGTCCAGGGCATACGACGGCGACTCCGGATCCAGCAGCTCCAGCGCGGCCAGGGCAAACGGCGAGAGCGGCTGGTTCAGGGCGAAGTTCGCCTGCAGGTGGACTGTCAGGCGGACGGTGCGGCCGTCGGCGCCCTGGTCGGCCAGCGGGATGCGTTCCACCACCTCGGCCGCGAGCAGTTCACGGTAGATGGAGAGCGCCTTCTTCATCAGCCGCAGCTGGGCAGACCGGGGTTCGTGGTTCTCGGTGAGCAGCCGCCGCGCCGCGGCGAACGGGTCGCCGGGACGCTCCATCAGGTTCATCAGCATCGCGTGGGTCACGGTGAAACTTGAACTCAGGGGCTCCGGAACGGATTCCACCAGGCGGTTGTAGGTGGGCTCGCCCCAGGAGACGAAGCCTTCCGGCGGCTTCTTCTTCACCACTTGGCGGAGCTTCTTCTGGTCGTCGCCGAATTTGGCGGTGGCTTTGGCCATGGCCTTGGCGTTCTCCACCACATGGTCCGGCGCCTGGACCACCACGGTGCCCGCAGTGTCGTAGCCGGCGCGGCCGGCCCTGCCGGCGATCTGGTGGAATTCCCGGGAGTTGAGCAGGCGGGTGCGGACGCCGTCGTACTTGCTGAGTGCGGTGAGCAGCACGGTCCGGATGGGAACGTTGATGCCGACGCCCAGGGTGTCGGTCCCGCAGATGACCTTCAGCAGGCCGGCCTGGGCGAGCTGTTCCACCAGGCGCCGGTACTTGGGCAGCATGCCTGCGTGGTGGACGCCGATCCCGTGCCGGACCAGGCGGTTGAGCGTCTTGCCGAACCCTGCCGCAAAACGGAAATTCGCGATGAGCTCGGCGATCTTGTCCTTTTCGTCCCGGCTGCAGACGTTGATGCTCATCAGTGTCTGGGCACGCTCAATGGCCTCGGCCTGGCTGAAATGCACCACGTAGACCGGAACCTGCCTGGTGGACAGCAGTTCCTCGAGCGTCTCGTGCACGGGGGTCTGGTGGTAGTAGTAGTGCAGCGGAATCGGGCGCTCGGCCGAGCTGACCGTCGTGGTGGGCCGGCCGGTGAGTTCTGTCATGCCGGCCTCGAAGCGGCTGACGTCGCCGAGGGTCGCGGACATGAGCAGGAACTGGGCCTGGGGCAGTTCGAGCAGCGGCACCTGCCACGCCCAGCCGCGCTGCGGGTCCGAGTAAAAGTGGAATTCATCCATGATGACGGCGCCGAGGTCGGCAGCGGCCCCCTCGCGCAGGGCGATGTTGGCGAGGATCTCGGCGGTGCAGCAGATGATGGGGGCGTCCTGGTTGACTCCGGAGTCGCCGGTGATCATGCCCACGTTCTCTGCCCCGAAGATCTCGCACAGGGCGAAGAACTTTTCCGAGACAAGGGCCTTGATGGGGGCGGTGTAGTAGCTGCGTTCCCCGCGGGCCATAGCCTGGAAATGCGCCGCGATGGCCACGAGGGATTTGCCCGATCCGGTGGGTGTCGCCAGGATCACGTTGGCGCCGGAGGCGAGTTCCATGATGGCCTCGTCCTGGGCGGCATACAGCTCCAGTCCCCGGCTTTCGGTCCACTCCAGGAAACGCATGTAGAGCGAATCCGGGTCTGCCTCCGCCGTCGTTGTCCGTGCGGCAGGGGCGGGGAGCTGTTCAACGAGTTTCATTGCCTTCCAGCTTAGTGCGTGTCCCTGCCGCGCGTGCTTTCTCCCTGGACCGGCACTAGGCTCGCGTTGGCTGCACCTTTGGGGGCGGCCGCGCAGGTGAGCGGGCACGGCGTGCCCGCGCTGATTGAAGCCACTGGAGGCGATGTGCACTGGGATCCCGCGAAGTACGGCCAATTCGGCGACCACCGGCAGCGGCCGTTCTTTGACCTGACCGGCCGGATCGACGCGGCCGCGCCGCGTGAGGTGGTCGATCTGGGCTGCGGCCCCGGTAAGCTCACCGCCACTCTTGCGGAGCGCTGGCCGGGGGCCCGTGTGGTGGGCGTTGATTCTTCACCGGAGATGCTGTCCAAAGCCGAAGCGCACGCGGGACCGGCGGCGAATCTGGAGTTCCGGCTCGGGGACATCGCCGCATGGTCGCCGTCCCCGGAAACCGATGTGGTGGTGAGCAACGCGGCGCTGCAGTGGGTCCCGGAGCATCTTGACCTGCTCCCGGGGTGGCTGGAGGCTCTCCGCCCCGGGGCGTGGTTCGCCCTCCAGGTACCCGGCAACTTCGGTTCCCCGTCCCATTCCCTGCTGCGGGAACTCGCCGAATCCCCAGAGTGGTCCGCCCGGCTCAACGGCGTGCTCCGGCATGATGACGCCGTCGCCGAACCGGAACGCTACCTTGACATCATGCTGCGCGCCGGCTGCGCGGCGGACGCGTGGGAAACCACTTACCTGCAGGTGCTTCCCGGCGACAACGCGGTGTACGAATGGGTACGGGGAACGGCCCTCCGGCCAGTCCTCGCCGCCTTGTCACGCGAAGACGCGGCCGAATTCGAACGGGGCTACGCTCAGCGGCTCGCGGAGGCCTACCCGGCTACGGAGTACGGCACCGTCTACCCGTTCCGCCGGATCTTCGCGGTGGGCCGGAAACTGTAGGGCCGGACCCCTTCCAGGCGCGTCCTATGCAGCAGGCAAGGGGAACCGTGATGTAGCTTACAAGGACGAAGCCATTATGGGGCCGGTCAGTGAGGCTCCTGTTCTGCCTAGCCATGTGGAGGAGGCCCGGTGCTCATTGGCCTCATGCGCCGCCTTCTGTCGGAACACCGTGCCGCGGTGTGGGCCCTCATTGCGCTGCAGATGCTCCAAACGGCCGGCAACCTGCTGTTGCCCACACTGAACGCCAGCATCATCGACGACGGCATCCTGCCCGGCCGCCAGGACGTGATCCTGCGGCTCGGCGGCTGGATGGCGGCGATCTCCGTTGTCCAGGTCGCTGCCGCGTTGGGGGCCGGGTATCTGGGGGCCGCCGTGGCCATGAAGATCGGCCACCGGCTCCGGCGCGACCTGTTCGCCAAGGTCCAGGCGATGTCCTCCCAGGAGGTCAGTGCCTTCGGTGCGCCCAGCCTCGTGACCAGGGCCACCAATGATGTGCAGCAAATCCAGACTTTCGCCGTCCTGGTCTTTACGATGCTGGCCGCCGCGCCGGTCATGGGTATCGGCGGTATCATCCTTGCGGTCCAGCAGGACGCGGCCCTGTCCGTCGTCGTGATTGCCATCGTTCCGCTGCTGGTCCTGATCATGGCCCTCATCGTGCGGCGCCTGATTCCGCTGTACCGGGAGGGGCAGACGCTGATTGACGGCGTTACCCGGATCCTGCGGGAACAGATCATCGGTGCCAGCGTCATCCGTGCGTTCGTGCGGCAGGGCCACGAGGCGGCGCGCTTTGCCGAGGCGAACCGGCAGCTGACGGGCAACAACCTGCAGTCGGCACTGCTCGTCGCCGGCATGCTGCCGATGATCATGATCGTGGTGAACCTCTCCTCTGTGGCCGTGGTCTGGTTCGGCGGGCATCTCATCCAGGCCGGCAGCATGCAGGTGGGGGCGCTGACTGCCTTCATCGCCTACATCCTGCAGATCCTGCTGGCCATCATGATGGCCATGTACGTGTTCATGACCGCCCCCCGGGCGGCCGTCTGCGCAGAACGCGTTCAGGGGGTGCTGGACGTGGTGCCGGCCGTCGCCGGCATGGAGACTGCCGACGGCGAAGCACGCGCCGCGGATGCTCCGTCCGCCAGCGCCCCGGCCAAAGGGGCAACGGTGGAGTTCCGGGACGTCGTTTTCGCCTATCCGGGCGCGGAAACTCCGGTCCTTGGCGGCATCTCCTTCACCGCCCGTGCAGGTTCCACCACAGCAATCATCGGCTCCACCGGCAGCGGAAAATCCACGCTGCTGAACTTGCTGCCGCGTTTCCTGGACGCCGTCGGCGGTGAGATCAGCCTGGACGGACGGGACATCCGCACCTTCGGGCTGGATGACCTTCGCGGCCGGATGGCCGTGGTCCCGCAGCAGGCGTACCTCTTCTCCGGCACCGTGGCCGGAAACCTGCGCATGGCCGCGCCCGGCGCCACGGACGGGGAGCTGTGGCAGGCGCTCCGCCGTGCGCAGGCGGACGAGTTCGTCCGCAGGCTGCCGAACGGCCTGCACGCCGCGGTGGGCCAGGGCGGCGCCGGACTTTCGGGGGGCCAGCGGCAGCGGCTCTGCATTGCGCGCGCCATTCTCCGCCAGGCCCAGGTCTTCTTGTTTGACGACAGTTATTCCGCCCTGGACTACGCAACGGAGGCGAGCGTCCGGCAGGCGCTGGTCCCCGTCTTGGAGGCCGCCACCGTGATCGTAGTGGCCGAGCGGATCGCCAGCATCATGGATGCCGAACAGATCCTCGTCCTCAACGACGGCCGCCTCGAGGCGCAGGGCACGCACGCGCACCTGCTCCGGACCTCCCGGACCTACCGCGAGATAGCCGAGTCACAGCTCGCCATGAACGGAATGCCATGAGAGCCGGGTTGCCGTGAGAGGCGGACTGCCGTGAGGGGCGCGCACGCCGCCGCGCGGCCGGGCGGAGCCTTCCGGGCGGCCGCAGCCCGACTCATCGGACTGCTGGCCCCGTCCAGGGGGCGGATGCTCGTCGCGGTCGCGGCCACGTGCGGGTTCGCAGCACTCAACGTCACCGCTCCGAAACTCCTTGGGGATGCCACGGATGTGGTGGTGGAGGCGTTCGTCGGCGGTGATTTTGACGAGGGCAGGCTGGCGCAGCTGCTGGTTGTTGTGGCGCTGATCTACATAGGGACTTCGCTGCTCAACTGGCTCCAAGGTGTGCTCACCGCCAAGGCCGTGCAGGAACTCGTATTTGGGCTGCGTGCCGCGGTCGAAGCCAAGCTGCATCGGCTGCCGTCGTCGCACTTTCAGGAGCAGACGCGCGGTGACGTGCTCAGCCGGGCAACCAACGACGTCGACAACATCTCCCAGTCCCTGAACCAACTGCTGACGCAGGTGATCATGGCAGTCCTGATGCTCTGCGGTTCGCTGGCCATGATGCTGTGGATCTCGCCACTGCTGGCCGCCATCGCCCTGGTGTCGGTTCCCGTTTCCACCCTTATCACCGTTTTGATCGCCCGGAAGTCCCAGGCCTACTTCGCCGAGCAGTGGGCTTCGACGGGAGCACTGAACGCGCACATCGAGGAATTCGTGACGGGACACGAGGTCATCAAGGCCTTTGGACAGCAGGACGCTGTCTCACAGATTTTCGCCGGCGGGAACGACCGGCTGGCCCGTACCTCTGCCAGGGCGCAGTACATGTCGGGCGCGGTACAGCCCCTGATGGTGTTCATCGCCAACCTCAATTACGTGGCGGTGGCCGTGGTGGGCGCCCTGCAGGTCGCGGCGGGGGCCATGACCATCGGCGGCGTCCAGGCGTTCATCCAGTTCAGCAGGCTCTTTACCCAACCGATGGGACAGATCGGCGGAATGCTCACGCTGATGCAGTCGTGCGCCGCGTCCGCGGAGCGGGTCTTCTCCCTCTTGGATTCGGAGGAGATCGCTGACGCCGCCGCCGCGGCCGGGAAGCAGAGCCTCAGCGGGCGGATCGAGTTCGACAACGTGACGTTCGGCTACGTCCCGGGCGTGCCCGCCGTCAGCGGATTGACCTTCTCCGTCCTGCCTGGGCAGACGGTCGCCATCGTGGGCCACACGGGCGCCGGCAAAACCACCGTGGTCAACCTGCTGATGCGCTTCTATGAGCTTGATTCCGGCCGCATCACCTTCGGCGGCACCGACATCGCCGACGTGCCGCTCGACTCCCTGCGCTCGCATTTCGGCGTGGTCCTGCAGGATGTCTGGCTCTTCAGCGGAACGATCCGGGAAAACATCGAGTACGGACGGCCGGGGGCAAGCGACGCGGAAATCGAGGCCGCAGCCGAGGCCACCCACGTGGCCCCCTTCCTCCGCGCATTGCCGGCCGGCTACTCCACCCGGCTCGGCAACGACGGTGATTCACTGAGCCAGGGGCAGCGGCAGCTGATCACCATAGCCCGGGCCGAACTGGCCGGGCGCAGCGTTCTCATCCTTGACGAGGCCACCAGCTCCGTGGACACGCGGACAGAAGTGCAGATCCGGCTTGCCATGAAGAGGTTGCGCCGGGGCAGAACCAGCTTCGTCATCGCCCACAGGTTGTCCACGATCCGCGACGCTGATCTAATCTTGGTCATGGACCACGGACGCATTGTTGAACAGGGAACCCACCAGAGCCTGCTGTCCGGAGACGGACATTACACGCGGCTCTACAACGCCCAGTTCCGCGGCCTCGACAGGGCCGCCGCCGCGGCGCAGGACACCGGGACGCATGGCATGGCCGCCCAAAACACTCCCGGCCGGGCCAACGGCAGTGCGGGAGAGCCGGCCCTGTGAGCACCGGCCAGCCCTTCCCCGGACAGTGGAAACCCAACCACGGCAGCTCCGTGGCCCTCTATGAGCAGCTCCGGCTCCACGTCATCGAGCAGGCGGACCAGGGAAAGATTGCCCCGGGAACCCGGCTGCCCGCAGTCAGGAACCTTGCCGAGGTTCTCGGTGTGGCTCCCCATACGGTCGCAAGGGCCTATAAGGAACTTGAAGCTGCCGGCGTTGTGGCCACGAAGGGCCGGAACGGCACCGTCGTGTGCGCCCGGGATGAACGCTGGGGAGCACTTTCAGCGGCCGCCGCGGAATTCGCCGCTGCGGCAAGGTCGCAGGGCGCCACGTTCGCGGAGGCTGTACACCTGCTGGCGGCGGCCTACGACGCGGAATAGCGGGGTCGTGGATATTCGAAGAAGTTTTCGATTAGCATTGGATGGTGCCTAAAGCCGTAGCTGAAGAAACAGCCGTAGATGCCCACTCCGCCGTCGTGCCCCTGACCTCTGCGAAGCCGGTGCGCCCGGACCTGTCCCGCCTGATCGTCAAGGGCGCCCGAGAGCATAACCTCCGCAACGTGGACCTCGATCTTCCGCGCGATGCCATGATCGTCTTCACCGGGCTGTCCGGATCAGGGAAGTCGTCCCTCGCCTTCGACACGATTTTCGCTGAGGGCCAGCGCCGCTACGTCGAGTCCCTCTCGGCCTATGCCCGGCAGTTCCTGGGCCAGGTGGACAAGCCCGACGTCGACTTCATCGAAGGCCTTTCGCCCGCGGTCTCGATCGACCAGAAGTCCACGAGCAAGAACCCCCGCTCCACTGTCGGTACCATCACCGAGATCTACGACTACATGCGCCTCCTGTGGGCGCGGGTAGGCCGTCCGTACTGCCCGGTCTGCGGCGAGCCCGTCATCAAGCAGACGCCGCAGCAGATCGTGGACCAGCTGCTGGAACTGGAGGGGGGCACACGGTTCCAGGTGCTCGCGCCCGTCGTCCGCGGCCGCAAGGGCGAATTCGTTGACCTCTTCAAGGAGCTGACCGCCAAGGGTTACTCGCGCGCCCGGGTGGACGGTGAGCTCATCCAGCTCAGCGATCCGCCCAAGCTCGGCAAGCAGTTCAAGCACACCATCGAAGTGGTGGTGGACCGCCTGGTGGTCAAGGAGGGCATCAGCCAGCGCCTGACGGATTCGATCGAAACGGCCCTTGGACTGGCCGAAGGCCGTGTGCTGGCCGAATTCGTGGACCTCGACGCCGATTCGCCGGACCGGCTTCGTGCTTTCTCGGAGAACCTTGCCTGCCCGAACGAGCACCCGCTGGCGATCGATGAAATCGAGCCCAGGTCGTTCTCGTTCAACAACCCGTTCGGCGCCTGCTCGGCCTGCAGCGGCATCGGAACGCGCCTCGAAGTCGATGAGGAGCTGATCGTCCCCAACCCCGAGCTGTCCTTGGCAGAGGGTGCCATCGCACCCTGGTCGCTCGGCACCGCCACCACGGAATATTGGAACCGGCTGCTTGACGGGCTCGCCAAGGAGGTGGGCTTCTCCATGGACACCCCGTGGGAGAAGCTGCCGGCTGACGTGCGCCAGACCGTTCTTCACGGCAAAGACCACAAGGTTGTGGTGCAGTACCGCAACAGGTTCGGCCGGGAGCGCAAATACAGCACGGGGTTCGAAGGGGCCATCCAGTATGTGCACCGCAAGCACGGCGAGACGGACTCGGACTGGGCCCGCGACCGTTACGAGGAGTACATGCGGCAGGTTCCCTGCCCTGCGTGCAACGGTGCCAGGCTCAACCCGGCGTCGCTGTCGGTCCTGATCAACGGCAAATCGATTGCCGAGGTGGCTGCCCTGCCCATGCGGGAGTGCGCCGCATTCCTCAACAACCTGGTGCTGACCGGACGTGAAGCGCAGATCGCCCACCAGGTCCTGAAGGAGATCCAGGCCCGGCTGACCTTCCTGCTCGACGTCGGCCTGGAATACCTGAACCTCGAACGCCCATCGGCAACACTTTCCGGCGGCGAGGCCCAGCGCATCCGGCTTGCCACGCAGATCGGTTCCGGCCTGGTCGGCGTGCTGTATGTGCTGGACGAGCCCTCCATCGGTCTGCACCAGCGGGACAACCGCCGGCTGATCGAAACCCTCACCAGGCTCCGGGACATGGGCAACACGCTCATCGTTGTAGAGCACGATGAAGACACCATCCATGAAGCCGACTGGATCGTGGACATTGGACCGGGGGCTGGGGAGCACGGCGGACAGGTGGTCCACTCGGGCTCCTACGAATCCCTGCTGAAGAACGATGCGTCCCTCACCGGTGACTACCTCTCGGGGCGCAAGAAGATCGACGTCCCCAAGAAGCGGCGCAAGTACGACAAAAAGCGCGAAATCAAGGTTGTCGGGGCCAGGGAAAACAACCTCATCAATGTCGACGCCGCGTTTCCGCTGGGCCTGTTTACGGCCGTCACCGGGGTCAGCGGCTCGGGCAAGTCCACCCTCGTCAACGAGATCCTCTACAAGGTGCTGGCCAACAAGCTCAACGGCGCCAAGCAGGTCGCCGGACGGCACCGCACGGTGCAGGGGCTGGAACACCTCGACAAGGTGGTCCATGTGGACCAGAGCCCGATCGGCCGCACCCCGCGCTCCAACCCGGCCACTTACACAGGCGTCTTCGACAACATCCGCAAACTGTTTGCCGAGACCACCGAAGCCAAGGTCCGCGGCTACCTGCCCGGGCGGTTCTCCTTCAACGTCAAGGGCGGCAGGTGCGAGGCCTGTTCCGGTGACGGCACCCTGAAGATCGAGATGAAC
>NZ_JBDGML010000102.1:0-5279 GCF_057655195.1 Arthrobacter sp. Soil_N43 | reverse complement strand
ACCGCCCTGGGAACCCGGCCAGGCCTTGCCCATCAGCTCAGCTGAGGCTGCGATGGCTGAGATGGGGAAGCCGCTGGCGAGTCCCTTCGCGGTGATCACCACGTCCGGAGTGATGCCTGCCCAGTCGTGGCCCCAGAACTTTCCGGTCCGACCGACACCGGCCTGGACCTCATCCAGGATGAGCACAATGCCGTGACGGTCAGCGCGTTCCCGCAGTCCCTGCAGGAAGGCAGGGGGAGTGGGAATGTAGCCGCCGTCGCCCAGGACAGGTTCGATGATGAAGCCGGCCGTGTCTGCGGGGCTGCTGATGCTCAAGAGGAGGTGGTCCAGTTCCTTCAGGGCGAAGTTGACGGCGGTTTCCTCGTCCCAGCCGTAGCGGTAGGCGTGCGGGAAGGGGGCGATGTGCACTCCGCCCATGAGGGGGGAGAAGCCGGAGCGGAACTTCGTGCCGGCCGTGGTGAGCGAAGCAGCTCCCACCGTGCGGCCGTGGAAGCCGCCGTGGAAGGAGATGATGTTGGGCCGGCCCGTGGCCATCCGGGCCAGGCGGACCGAGGCTTCCACTGCCTCGGAGCCAGACGTGGCGTAAAAGACGCTGTCCAGCCCCGAGGGCAGGAAATCTCCCAGCTTGTCGGTGAGCTCAAGCAAAGGCTTGTGCATCACGGTGGTGTACTGGGCATGGACAATCTTGCCCACCTGCTCGCGGGCGGCCGCTACGACGTCGGGGTGGCAGTGACCTGTACTCGTAACGCCGATTCCAGTGGTGAAATCGAGGTACTTTTTGCCGTCGGTCGCGTGGATCCAGCTGCCGGCGGCGTAGTCAACGACCACCGGAGTTGCCTGCTTGAGGAGGGGACTGAGAGTTGCCATGGCTTCATACTTTCTTAGTGAACTGTAGATTGTCAACAATAGGCGATGCTGCGGGAATCGCCTTCATTACCGCTGGTGTTAGTCGGCTTTGTACCGTTCGGGCCTGAGGAACTCCAGGCCCTCAAATGAGCGCTTACCCAAAGCCTCATGCGCTGCTATCTCGCCGTAGCCCGAAGCCATCTTGAAGCCACCGCCGGAGAACCCGGTGGCGCAGTAGATTCTGCTGCTTTCCCCGAGGTGGCCCAGCAGGGCATGCCCGTCCTTGGTGAAGAGGTCCGGGAACGCATCCGAGCGGACAATGTTGGGGACCAGGCCGGGGAAGAACTCGGTGACGGTCTCGGTGGTCTCAGCGATTTCCGCGGGCGTGAGGTCCCGGGGGACGGAATCGGCCTGCGGTGTTGGTGCTCCGCGGCCATCGAGGGTTGCTTTCACCGTCACGCCGTCGACAGTGGGTGCCCCGTACATGGAGCGGTCACCGGAAATCCGGATGAAGATGGGAAATCTCTCCGGGGAGAATTCCGCCGCGTCCCTCGCGACGAACCAGGACAGGAAGATCCGTTTGGTCTGGGTTGCGGCCTTCAGGTAGTCGGGCATGAGCCGCTGGGACCAGCCGCCGGAGGAGACGATGACGTTCTCGAAGGTCCAGGACTTCTCGCCGGAGGTGACCAGCACGCCGTCGGCGGTTTCGGTGATGCTGTCGATCGGGGTATTGGTGTGAACTGTTGCCCCATTGGCCTGGGCGGCGGCGACTGCCGCCGTCACTGCACGGTCGGTGCGCAGAGCCCCGGCATGCGGATCGAACACGGCGATGTCGTCGGGCCGGAGGTTGTGTTGCGGGTAACGTTCGGCCATGACTTCGCGGCTCAGGATTTCGTGGTCGGCGCCGTTGAGCCGGGTCGTTTCCAGCAGGCTGGGAATATAGGGACCATCAACTGTTCCAATCGACAGGCCCCCGCAGCGGGTGAGGATGTCCTGTCCGGATTCAGCCTCGAGTTCGGCCCAGAGATCCCGTGAGCGTTGCAGGATGGGGTAGTAGCCGGGTGTTCCGCGGTACAGCATGCGGAACAGGCGGGTGTCACCGCCGACGGCGCTGCGGGCATGGGCCGGGGACTGTGCCTCAAATCCGACCACCGAGTCGGACAGGCGGGAGGCCTGCCAGAGGGCCATGCTTCCGATGCTGCCCAGGCCGATGACTGCGAGTTTTCCGTCCATGGTTAGAGCACCTGTTCCAGGAAGGCCTGGGTGCGGGCTTCCTGGGGGTTGCGCAGGACTTCCCGGGCGTCGCCGCGTTCGACCACAAAACCGTCGTCCATGAAGATCAGGGAGTCGGCCACTTCGCGGGCGAAGCCCATTTCGTGGGTGACCACCACCATGGTCATGCCCTTTTTCGCGAGGTCCTTCATGACCGCGAGGACTTCGCCGACTTTTTCGGGGTCCAGGGCGGACGTGGGTTCGTCGAAGAGCATGATCTCGGGGTCCATGGCCAGGGACCGGGCGATCGCGACGCGCTGCTGCTGCCCGCCGGAGAGCTGCGCGGGGTAGTAGTCCCCGAATCCGGCCAGGCCGACGCTGGCCAGCAGTTCGGTGGCCCGCTTGGCCGACTCTTTCTTGTCAGCACCCTTGACCAGCACGGGTCCGGACATGATGTTCTCAATCGCGGTCATGTTGGGAAAGAGGTTGAACTGCTGGAAGACCATGCCGACCCTCGTGCGCTGCTGGGCCAGTTTCTTGGGGGGAAGGGCGTGGTAGGCGTTGTCGGTTTCGAAGTAGCCGAAGTCCTCACCGTTGACTTTCAGGACACCTGAATCGACCGTCTCCAGGCCGTTGATGCAGCGCAGGACCGTGGACTTGCCGGAGCCACTGGGGCCGATGATGCAGCAGATTTCACCGCTGGCGATGTCCAGGTCGATATCTTTCAGGACTGTCTTGGGTCCGAAGGACTTTCGGATTGCGCGGGCATGAATGGTGCCGTCGTTGCTCATCGGAGGGTACCTTCCGGTTCTGTCAGCACAACCTTTTTCGCCTTCCGGGGGAGCCTGGAGGTTGTACGGGAGTATTTCTGTTCCAGCTTGGACTGCGGGTAGCTCAGCAGCAGGGTCATCACGAGGTACCAGAGGCTCGCGACGATCAGCAGCGGGATGGTCTCGTAGGTGCGGGCGTAGATCAGCTGGGCGCTTTGGAGCAGCTCCGCAACACCGAGGACGCTGACCAGGGAGGTTCCCTTGAACATGCCGATCACCTGGTTACCCGTCGCCGGGATGATCGACGGCATCGCCTGCGGGATGATGACCTTGCGCATCCTCATGCCGGCGCTCATGCCCAGGGAGTCGGCGGCCTCGATCTGGCCCTTGCCGACCGAGGAGAACCCGCCGCGGATGATCTCGGCCATGTAGGCGGCCTCGTTGAGCGTCAGGCCCACCAGCGCTGCGGTGATCGGGCCCATCAGGGCGTTCATGTCGATCGCGGTGCCGATGTCGGTGAACGGGATCCCGATCGTCAGGTTCGGGTACAGGGCGGAGATGTTGAACCAGAAGATCAGCTGGACCAGGACAGGGGTGCCCCGGAACAGGTTGATGTAGAGGTTCGCAGCGATGGAAACCGGCTTCACGTGCGAGGAGCGCATGATGGCCAGGGCAAGTCCCAGCAGCGTTCCCAGGGCCATGCTCGCGACCGTGAGGAAGATCGTGAGCATGAGCCCGCGCAGGATCGACTCCGCGAAGAAGTACTTCCCGACGATGTCCCACTTGAAGTTGGGGTTGGTCAGGACGGAGGCGAGGATCCCGATGCCGAGGAGGGTGCTGAAGACCCATCCCGCGTACTCGGCGGGAGTCCGAAGCCTAAGCCGTGGCTTCAGGGCTGCATCAATGCTACCCATCGTTGCTTCACTTCCTTTGTTTCTGATAGCTGTGACCATGGTGGCGCCCCGCTAGTTCAGCTTGGCATCGGTGATGGCCCCGGACTCCAGGCCCCAGGTCTCCAGGGACTCCTTGTACTCCGGGGTCTGCAGGACGGACTGGAGCGCTGCCTGCATGGCCGGGGTCAGCGGCGAGCCCTTCTTCAGGCCGATGGCGGTCAGGTCGCTCGAGCCGACGTTGACCCGGCCGATGAGGGTGAAGGAGGCCGGCTGCTGCTTCTCTGCCCACCCGAGTGCGGTCGTGTCGTAGAGGACGCCGTCGATCCGCTTGGAGTGCAGCTGGGTCAGGGCCTCCTGGACGTTGGGCAGCGTCACGGCGTTGATCGCCGGCTGTCCCTTGGAGGTGCAGGTCTGCTCGTTAAGGGCGGGGAGGCGCTTGAGCTGGCCGGTCGAGCCCTGGGTGACGGCGATGTTCTTCCCGCACAGGGTCTCGACGGTGAGGTTCAGCGGGTTCCCGGCGGCCGCGGCCACGGAGGTGCCGGCCTTGAAGTAGTCGATCATGTCCAGGACCTTGAGGCGCTCTTCGGTCTTGGACATGGTCGTGGCGGTGAAGTCGAAGCGGCCGCCGTCGAGGCCGGGGACGATCGTGTCGAACTTCGTGTCCACGAACTTCAGCTTCAGGTCAAGCTTTTTCGCAATGAGCCGCGCGACGTCCGGGTTCAGGCCGATCGGGGTCTGGTTGTCCTCCGCGAGGAACGTCGTCGGCGGATAGTGCAGGTCCATGGCCACCGTGAGTTCGCCCTTGTCCTTGTACGACTGCGGCAGCAGCTTTATCGCGGCCTCGTCAGGCTGGATGCCTTCCGAAATGTCTGCCGTATTCGATGTCTTCGAGCCGCCTGCGGCTGAGTCGCTGTTGGCAGTGCCGCCACAGGCGCTGAGGGTCAACAGAACGGCAAGCCCTGCGGCTGCGGTCTGGACTTTGTTGATGGTCTTCATGGTGCTTCCCTTCGAATGGTTCCGGCTGAATTGGATCGCCAAAACGAGTGCATATTTCGCAGGACCGCCTGGTCGGCATCCCCGTGCCTCGAGGTCGGGGCCTTGCGCTGATGTGGTGTGCTTCATGCGGGGCTGTGATCCGGATCTCCTCCGCATCTAAGCCACTATGCAACCCCTTCCGAAGCAGATTGTCAACAATTGACGAAAAGAAAAATGGTGAGTGAACTGCAGTGGAAGGGGGGCTCGAAACTGTTGACAATTTACAATTTTCGGTCCTACAGTCGATGTATCAGGCAGCAGAGACCCCTGCCACGGGGCAGACTCCACCTCGCTCTGTACATGCCCTGGAACCACAAAGGAGGCTCGGCATCCGGGCCTTCGACACGACTTCAAGAACGGACGAATCATGGCAGACACGAACCTCCGGCCGAAGTACATCTCTTTTGATATCTACGGCACTCTCATCAACTTCGACATTGATCCCACCACGCGTCGCCTGCTCGATGGCCGCATCTCAGAAGAGCAGTGGCCGACCTTCAAGAAGCAGTTCCGCGGCTACCGG
>NZ_JBDGML010000101.1:0-44775 GCF_057655195.1 Arthrobacter sp. Soil_N43 | reverse complement strand
TCCCGAGGTGGTGGACAGGAACGCGGCAAAGGCGCCGGCCACCACGAGGGCGGAGAGCAGCTCGCCGCCCGGTCCGCCGATGAGCCGTCCGGGCAGCAGCAGGACGAGGGCGTCGGCCTGCCCGGCCTGGGCGAGTCCCGGCGCGAACATCCGTCCGGCGAGGCCGTAGGCAGTGGGGAAGAGGTAGAAGACGGACAGCAGGCCCAGCACGATCAGCGTGGTCCTCCGGGCTGACTGTCCATCGGGGTTCGTGTAGAAGCGGACCAGCACGTGCGGCAGCCCGAGCGTTCCGAACAGCAGGGCAACCAACAGCGAGATGTTTTGGTAGGGGCCGGCCGGTGCCAGGCCGGTGGGGTTCGCAGCAGCTGCGGCCACGGCCGGGGAATTGTTTTCCGCCAGCACAAGGACGATGAAAACGAGCGGCACCGCCAGCGCGGTGAGCTTGAGCCAGTACTGGAAGGCCTGCACGAACGTGATGGAGCGCATCCCGCCCGCCACGACGGTGAGGCTTACCACCACCACGACGGCCGTGGACCCCACCCATGAGGGCAGGCCCGTTGTGGTCCGGATGGTGAGGGCCGCGCCGTGGAGCTGGGGGACGATGTACAACCACCCCACGATGACCACCGCAAGGCTCGTCACCCGCCGCACGGCGCGGGAATCCAGCCTGGACTCGGTGAAATCCGGAATGGTGTAGGCCCCCGAGCGGCGCAGCGGGGCGGCCACGAACAGCAGCAGCATCAGGTATCCGGCGGTGTAGCCCACGGGGAACCAGAGGGCATCGGTCCCGGACAGCAGGATGAGCCCGGCCACTCCCAGGAAGCTCGCCGCGGACAGGTACTCGCCGCCGATCGCCGAGGCATTCCACCATGGCGGGACCGTACGTGAGGCGACATAGAAGTCGCCGGTGGTCCGGGAAATCCTTAGTCCGTAGAAGCCAATGACGGCCGTGGCGACCGATACTGCAGCAAAGGCCGCGATGGCGACGGCCGGGTTCACCGGTACCTCACCTGTCCTCGGCGAGGTCGCGGTAGCGGGCCTCGTTCCGCGCGGCACTTCGGATGTACAGCCAGGCACTGATCCCCGTCACGGGGTAGATGCCGGTGCCGAGCAGCAGCCAGTCGAAGGGGATGCCGGCAATCCGCGACTCCGCGAGCCCGGGAATGGCAGCCAGGAGCGGAAAGGCCCCCAGGACCAGCAGGAAGCCGCCCGCGACCACGAGGGCGAGCCGCAGCTGGGAGCGGATCAGGGAGCGGACGAAGACCTGGCCGACGGCTGACTCCTCTGCCGCTTCCCTGGACTCCACTGCAGGCTTCGCCGCGGAGCGCGGGGCGGTCACCCTGACCCGTGTCATGCCTGCGGCCTGATCCGGGTGGCTTCCAGTTTCTCCCGCACGGACGGCAGGTGGCGGCGGCTGATCGGCAGCTCGGCCGCTTCCACCGTGACGCTGGGACGCACGGCGGCCAGTTTCAGGTGCGAGACGTGGGACAGGGAGATGAGGTAGGAACGGTGCGTACGGATGAACCCGGCGTCCGCCCACTGCTGTTCCAGGTCCGCCAGCGGAACGCGGATGAGGTAGCTGGCGTCCGCCGTGTGGAGCCTCGCATAGTCGCCCTGTGCCTGGACGTACGTGACGTCGTCGCGCCTGATCATTTTCGTTGTGCCGCCCTGGTCTACGGTGATCATCTCCGGTGCGGGGCCGCCGTCGCGGATGAGCTCGCTGATCCGGCCCACGGAGCGGGCCAGCCGCTCGGCGCGGACGGGTTTCAGGAGGTAGTCCACCGCGGCCAGTTCGAACGCCTCGAGGGCGCAGTCCTCGTCTGCCGTGACAAAGACGACGGCGGGCGGGCGGCTGCTGCGGGAAATCGCCGCCGCGACCTCCAGCCCGGAGACGGCCGGCATGTGGATGTCGAGGAAGACGGCATCCACCGCCTGGGTTTCCAGCGCCCGCAACGCTTCGGCGCCTGACGAAGCACGAAGGATGGTGCCGATGCGGTCATCCTTGCCCAGCAGGAAGGCGAGTTCTTCAATTGCGGGCAGCTCGTCGTCGGCGACGAGGACGTTAATCATGATTCAAGGTTAACTGCAGGACCTCCCGGCCGGGCACCGGAGCCTCAGGCGTCGTGGCCGGGCTGGGATTTCGGGACCCGCATGGTGATCAGCGTGCCCTCCCCGGGTGCCGTCTCAATCACCAGGCCGTGATCGTCGCCATACACCTGGCGCAGGCGGGCATCCACGTTGCGCAGGCCAACGTGTTCCCCGTCCGTGTGTCCGGCGAGCATGGACTGGAGCTGCACCGGGTCCATCCCCACGCCGTCGTCCTCGATGGTGACTTCCGCGAACGCGCCGGAATCATTGGCAGCGATGGTGATGTGCCCGGGTCCCTCCTTCGCTTCCAGGCCGTGCCGGACGGCATTCTCGACGAGGGGCTGGAGGCTCAGGAACGGAATGACCGTGCCCAGCACCTCGGGGGCGATCCGCAGGCTGACCTGGACCCGTTCGCCGAAGCGGGCGCGCTCCAACAGGAGGTACCGGTCGATGCACCGCAGTTCCTCGGCGAGGGTGGTGAAGTCGCCGTGCCGCCGGAACGAGTAGCGCGTGAAGTCAGCGAACTCCACGACGAGTTCACGCGCCCGGGCCGGGTCCGTGTTGATGAAGGAGGCGATCGCATTCAGGGAGTTGTAAATGAAATGCGGGCTGATCTGGGCACGCAGGGCCCGCACTTCCGCCTCCATCAGCAGCGTCCGTGACGCATCAAGTTCGGCCAGCTCCACCTGGGCCGCCACCCAGTCGGCCACCTCGCTGGTGGCGCGCACCAGGCCCGCACCGGCCGACGGGGCAAACGCCGCCACCACCCCCACCACCCGGGATCCGGCGCGGATCGGTGCGATGACAGCGGAACTGACGGGCCCGGAGGCCAGCGCCGGAAAATCCCCGGCAGTGATCACCTGTGTCCGCCCGCCGGCGAGGACATCGGCGGCCAGCGGCATCAACTGTGGTTTGAGCTCCTCGGCCGCGCCGTCCCATGCCAGCACACCGGAAACGTCGGTGATGGCCAGGGCATCGCATCCGAGCAGCCCCCGCAGCTGCCGGCTGGCCTTCGCGGCACCTGCGGGGTTGAGTCCCGTCCGCAGGTGCTGGCCGGCTTTCGACGCCGCGTGCAGGGTGTTGTAGGTGGCGCGCTCGGCATCGGTGCCCAGCTCACGGAAGGAGCGGAGCACCTTGAGCCCCACGCCCACGACGACGGCAATCGCCAAGGCGATCACCGCAACGGCGGCTGCGGCATAGAGAGGGGAGTCGGGCATGCTGCCAGCGTAACGCGTGCCGTTTGTCGCAGCATCGCGACCGCTAAGCGACCGGGAGCCTGCAAACACTGGAACCCCGCCCCGGGGCGGAGCACAGTGATGGGAGTCACACTGCTGTGGAAGCGTCCGCTGTGGAGGGTCCCAGGCCGGTGTGGAAAACACTCTCAACGAGGAGGAATCATGGGCAATGATGCCCGAACTCCGGACGTCGCGGCGTCCGCGGACTTCGTGGAAGTCCAAGCCACCGGGCAGTTCAGGGAACTGCGCAAGCGCCACCGCAGCTTTGTGTTTCCCATGGCGGTTGCGTTCCTGCTGTGGTACTTCGCGTACGTCCTGCTGGCCGACTACGCGGTGGGCTTCATGTCTACCAAAGTGTGGGGCAACATCAACGTCGGGCTGATCATGGGCCTGCTCCAGTTCGTCACGACATTCGCGATCACCGGCTGGTATGTCAGCTATTGCAACAGGAAGCTGGACCCCGTCGCCGCAGAGATCCGTCACGGCATTGAAGGGCACGAATTCGACAAAGCGGGCACAGGAGTGTCCGGCAGCGCAGCGGGCGGAGCAGCCAAATGATCAGCATTCCCACAGCGGTTGACGTTGCCGCGCTCAAGGAAACAACACTCCTTAACATGGGCATCTTCGGCCTGTTCGTCGCGGTCACCATGGTGATCGTCCTACGGGCGAGCCGGAACAACAAGACGGCGGCTGACTACTATGCCGCCGGCCGGTCGTTCACCGGATCACAGAACGGCACGGCCATCGCGGGGGACTACCTGTCCGCCGCCTCCTTCCTGGGGATCACCGGAGCCATTGCCATCAACGGCTACGACGGCTTCATGTACTCCATTGGGTTCCTCGTCGCGTGGCTTGTGGCGCTCCTGCTCGTGGCCGAACTGCTGCGCAACACCGGCAAGTTCACCATGGCCGACGTCCTTTCCTTCCGCCTTAAGCAGCGTCCGGTCCGCATCGCCGCCGCCATCTCCACGCTGGCCGTCTGCTTCTTCTACCTGCTGGCCCAGATGGCGGGCGCCGGCAGCCTCATCTCACTGCTGCTCGGCATCAGCGACTGGGGAGGCCAGGCCCTCGTGATCATCGTGGTGGGTGCACTCATGATCATGTACGTCCTGATCGGCGGCATGAAGGGCACCACCTGGGTGCAGATCATCAAGGCCATCCTGCTCATCGCCGGTGCAGCCGTGATGACGTTCTGGGTCCTGGCCATCTACGGCTTCAATCTGTCCAGCCTGCTGGGCGCGGCCGTGGACACGGCCAACAATCCTGCCGTGCTCAACCCGGGCCTGCAGTACGGCAAGACCGAAACATCGAAGCTGGACTTCATGTCACTCGGCCTGGCACTGGTGCTCGGCACCGCGGCCCTGCCGCACGTGCTCATGCGGTTCTACACTGTGCCCACGGCCAAAGAAGCCCGCAAATCCGTGGTCTGGTCCATCTGGCTGATCGGCCTGTTCTACCTCTTCACCCTGGTCCTCGGCTACGGCGCCGCTGCCCTCGTGGGTGCGGCCACCATCAAGGCGGCCCCCGGCGGCGTCAACTCGGCGGCTCCGCTGCTGGCCTTCCACCTCGGCGGCCCGCTGCTGCTGGGATTTATCTCCGCGGTGGCCTTCGCCACGATCCTCGCCGTGGTGGCCGGACTCACCATCACCGCAGCAGCATCCTTCGCGCACGATATCTATGCCAGCGTCATCGCCAAGGGAAAGGCCGACGCCGACACCGAGGTCAAGGTGGCCCGGCGCACGGTGGTGGTCATCGGAGTCCTGGCGATTGTGGGCGGCATCTTCGCCAACGGGCAGAACGTCGCCTTCCTGGTGGCGCTCGCCTTCGCCGTGGCCGCCTCCGCCAACCTGCCGACGATCATCTATTCGCTGTTCTGGCGCAGGTTCACCACCCAGGGCGCCATCTGGAGCATGTATGGCGGCCTGGGCTCCGCCATCCTCCTGATCGCTTTCTCCCCGGTGGTTTCCGGAGCCGCAACGTCCATGATTCCGGGCGCCAACTTTGCCGTCTTCCCGCTCAGCAACCCAGGCATCGTGTCCATCCCGCTGGCCTTCCTCCTCGGCTGGCTGGGTACGGTCCTGGACAAGAAGACGGAAGATCCGGCCAAGCAGGCCGAGATGGAAGTCCGCTCGCTGACCGGCGTGGGGGCGGAGAAGGCCGTCGACCACTGACCGACTCCTCACCAGCAGGCAGGGAGGGCAGAAGCCCCCGTGCACTTCACCGTGAAGTGCACGGGGGCTTCTGCCGTATCTGCCTGTTCAGGCTCAGCCCTTTGGTTTGAGCCGGATGGTGACCATCTTCAGATCGTCCGTTCCGGAAAACCGGTACACGAGTTCCACGTCCTTGCCGTCGCACTGGATGACGCCGACAACGTCCGCGATGTTGGAGCCGTTCTCACCGCTGACCTTGAGGTCGTCAAATACCGAGGTGCAGGACGGATCGAGATTCAGGCTCTGGACCCCTGATTCGAAGGTCTCGCGCGACAGTTGCTGCTTCAGCGCCGGGTCCAGGAAGTCGTCATAGGCCTTGCCTGTTTCACCGGATATGACGAGCTTGGTGAAACTGTCAGCCACATCCGAGGCGTGGCGGGCTGCCCCGCCCACGAGGTTCAGCAGGAGCGCGACACCCACGGCCACCAGGAGCAGGACGCCTCCCACGATCCCCAGCACTATCCAGAGTCCTTTGCGGCTCTGCGCCGGCGGCTGGATGGGCGGCTGCAGCCTCCGCTGCCGCCGCTGGTAGGGGTCCTGAGTGCTACTCACTGGTGAGCCTTTCATTCTTCTGCCGAACCGCGGTCCAGGAGCGGCTGGATCCGGAACGGAATCAGCTCGCCCATGGCCAGTGCGGTGTCCGTTCGTTCCACCCCGTCGCAGGCAAGGATCTTTCCGTTGATCCGAAACAGGTCTTCGGCGTCAAGGGCCACGACCCGCAGCAACAGGTCGGCCGAGCCCGTGAGCCCGTAGCCTTCGAGGATCTCCGGGACGCTTGCCAACTCTTCGGCCAGGCTGCCGAGCTTCTGCTGCTGGACGTGGACCGATATAAAGGCCATCAGCGGATAGCCCAGGGAGACCGGATTGATACGGCGCTCGAAGGACAGGAAGACATGCTTTTTTTCGAGCTGGGCCATCCGTGCCTGAACCGTGTTCCGGGACAGGCCCAGCTTCTGGGCCAAGGCAACGACGGTCCGTCGGGGGTCCCGCGCCAAGGCCGAAAGCAGACGGGTGTCGGTGCCATCCAAAGCTTGCATAATGCGCAAGACTAGCACGGTCCAATGCCCCCAAATGGTGCATTCTGCTCACTTTTTCCGGCGGTGGTTGTACCCCCTGAGCATTGTGAGTATGGTCACAATTATCCGGAGCAACGGCGCCCGGAAGGCCGGAAGCGGAAGGATCACGAGTCCTTTCGCGGCACGGTGACACGACGTCAGAAGGTTGCGGCAACAGTGGTGACAGACGATGCGGGCCAGGGCGGAACAACCGCCGGCCGGGACAACAAGACAGGGCACCAGGGCGGCGCAGGTCACAACCTGGTTCAGCTGATCACGCCCTCGGGGGAGCGCGTCAGCCATCCGGAGTATGACCCCTGGGTCAGGGACGTATCAGACGAGCAACTGTGCTCGCTCTACGAGGACCTGGTGGTGGTCCGGCGGATCGACAAAGAGGCAACTGCACTGCAGCGCCAGGGCGAACTGGGCCTCTGGCCTCCGCTGCTGGGCCAGGAGGCCTCGCAGGTGGGATCCGTGCGCTCGCTGCGCGACGATGACTTTATTTTTCCCAGTTACCGTGAAAACGGCGTGGCCTACTGCCGCGGGGTGGACCTGACGGACATCCTCCGCGTCTGGCGCGGGAATGCCTCCGGCGGCTGGGACCCGTACACCGTCAACATGGCGATTCCGCAGATCGTCATCGGCGCCCAGACGCTGCACGCCACGGGCTACGCCATGGGAATCCAAAACGACGGTGCCGATTCCGCGGCAATTGTGTACTTCGGCGACGGCGCCACAAGCAAGGGCGATGTCAACGAGGCCATGGTCTTCGCGGCCAGCTACCAGGTGCCGCTGGTGTTCTTCTGCCAAAACAACCACTGGGCCATTTCCGAACCCGTGCGTCTCCAGTCCCACACCCACCTCGCGGAACGGGGGACCGGCTTCGGCATGCCCAGCATGCGCGTTGACGGCAACGATGTGCTGGCGGTCATGGCCGCCACGCGCGTGGCACTTGACCGGGCCCGCCGCGGCGGCGGCCCCACCTTCATCGAAGCCGTCACCTACAGGATGGGCCCACACACTACGGCGGATGACCCCACCCGGTACCGTGACGCCAACGAACTCGAAGACTGGGCGGCAAAGGACCCCATCGCGCGGGTCCATGCGCTGCTTGACCGGAAGGGCCTGTTCACCGAAGAGTTCGAATCCTCCGTTCGGAATAAAGCGGACTCAGTTGCCAGGGAGCTGCGTTCCGGCTGTGTCGGCATGCCGGATCCCGAACCCCTTGACGTCTTTAAGCACGTGTACAGCACTCCCAACTCCTGGCTGGACCGCCAGCAGGACCACTACTCCCGTTACCTGGCCAGCTTCGGCGATCCCGCAGGGGCCATTACTGAAGAAGGTGCACGCTGATGACGCAGCTGACCTTTGCGCGGGCCATAAACTCAGGCCTTCGCAAATCCCTCGAGAACGATCCCAAAGTGGTCCTCATGGGCGAGGACATTGGCACCCTGGGCGGTGTTTTCCGCGTGACGGACGGGCTGCAGAAAGACTTCGGCAAGCACCGCGTCATTGATACGCCCCTCGCCGAATCCGGGATTGTCGGGACGGCAGTAGGGCTGGCCTACCGCGGTTACCGGCCCGTGGTGGAAATCCAATTCGACGGTTTTGTCTATTCCGCCTTCGACCAGATCGTCTCGCAGCTGGCCAAGATGCATTACCGCACCCGCGGCGCCGTGAAGATGCCCATCACCATCCGCATCCCGTATGGCGGCGGCATCGGATCCCCGGAGCACCACTCCGAGTCGCCGGAGGCCTACTTCGCCCATACGGCAGGCCTTCGTGTGATAACCCCGGCCAGCCCGCAGGATGCACACACGATGATCCAGCAGGCCATTTCCTGTGACGACCCCGTGATCTTCTTTGAGCCAAAACGCAGGTACCACGACAAAGGCGAGGTGGACGAGTCACTCAATCCCAATTCCGCCCCGCCGATGGGCCAGGCGCGGGTCGTCGCGGACGGCCGCGACGTCACGCTCGTGGCCTACGGGCCGCTGGTGAAGACGGCCCGCGATGCAGCCACGGCGGCCGCCGACGAAGGTGTGTCGGTTGAAGTCATCGACCTGCGGTCCCTGGCCCCCGTGGATTTTGCCACGGTGGAGGCCTCGGTCCGCAAGACCGGCCGGCTCGTGATCACCCACGAGGCCGGGCAGTCAGGCGGGCTCGGTGCCGAGGTGGCAGCCAGCATCACTGAACGCTGTTTCTACCACCTGGAGGCGGCCCCCGTCCGCATCACAGGTTTTGACGTGCCCTACCCGTACTCCAAGCTGGAGATGCACCATCTCCCCAGCCTGGACAGGATCCTCGACGGCGTGGACCGGGCACTCGGCCGGCCGAACTCGCTGAGCGGGCTGGAAGGATGACCGCCACCATGATCAAGGAATTCCGGCTCCCCGATCTCGGCGAAGGCCTGACCGAATCCGAAATCGTCAGCTGGAAGGTGAATGTTGGAGACACCGTAAGCCTGAACCAAATCATTGCCGAAGTGGAGACGGCCAAGGCCGTGGTGGAACTTCCCTCGCCGTTCGCCGGCGTGATCACCGCCCTGCACGAACAGCCGGGCACCGTGGTGGAGGTCGGGAAACCGATTGTTTCCTTCGAGGTGGAGGGCGACGCCGGCGGGCAGCCTGCCGCCGCCGCTGAAAGCGTGGCGCCCGCCGCCAAGAGGGAGCCGAACCTCGTGGGCTACGGCGCCGTCGTCGAAAGTACCGGCCGTCCCGTGCGCCGGCAGCGCAACTTCGCCGCAGCGCCACGGGCGGTTGAGCCTGTCGAAACCCGGCCTGTCGAAACGGGGCCTCCGGTGGTTGAGCCTGTCGAAACCGCGCCTGTCGAAACGGGGCGTCCGGTGGTTGAGCCTGTCGAAACCCGGCCTGTCGAAACCCCACCCGACGAACGCCCCCGTTCCACTCCGCCGGTGCGGAAGCTCGCCAAGGACCTTGGCGTAGCGCTGGAGGACGTCCAGGGCAGCGGCCCCGGCGGCCTCATTACCCGTGACGACGTACGGAACTTCGTGGGCGGCGAGGGCCTCCCGGCAGCTGCGGGGCAACCCCGGCGCGCCGTGCCAGGGCAGGGCGAACGCGAAACGCGCACGCCCATCAAGGGGGTCCGCAAGCTCACGGCGGCAGCCATGGTCTCGAGTGCGTTCACGGCGCCGCATGTCACGGAATTCCTCACCGTTGACGTCACCCCGGCCATGGAACTGCTGGCCCGGCTCAAGTCGGGCAAGGCGTTCGCCGGGCTCAAGCTCACGCCGCTCACGCTGGTGGCCAAGGCCGCACTGCTTGCCCTGCGGCACAACCCCACGCCTAACTCCAGGTGGGACGAGGACAGCCAGGAGATCGTGCAGTTCAACTACGTCAACCTCGGGATCGCGGCGGCCACACCCCGCGGCCTCATGGTGCCCAACATCAAGGACGCGGACAGGTTGACACTGGCCGAGCTCTCGGCTGCACTGACGGAGCTGACCGAGACCGCCAGGGCCGGGAAGACGGGCCCGGCGGATCTCACCGGCGGCACCATCTCGATCACCAATATCGGCGTGTTCGGCATCGACGCCGGCACGCCCATCCTCAACCCGGGCGAGGCCGCCATCCTGGCCATGGGTGCCGTGCGGAAGATGCCGTGGGAATACCAGGACCAGATCGCCCTCAGGCAGGTCATGACCCTCAGCCTCTCCTTCGACCACCGGCTGGTGGACGGGGAGCAGGGCTCAAGGTTCCTGGCGGACGTAGGCGCACTCCTGGCGGACCCCGGCATGGCGCTGGCGATGGCCTGAGTCCGCACCGGCCACCCTGCACCGGCCACCCTGCACAAGAGCGGCCCCGGCCCTCATGACCGCTGTTGACCAGCGACGGTTATGAGGGCCAGGGCCGTCTGTGCGGGTTGGGGGTGCGGGCTGGGTGCGGCGGAGGGGGGCTACGCCGGTGCCGTCAGGGCCGCCAGCGCCATGTTCTCCAGCAGCGGGCGGGCGGACTTGATGGCCATCCGGCGGCCATGGTTCCGGACCGAGTGGGGCGTGGAGTTGATCAGGCCGAAGGTCGCGTGGGCCCGCATCCGGAGATCGGCCGTGTCCGTCTCGCTGTGGATGCCGGCAAGGACATCTACCCAGAGCTCCACATAGCTGCGCTGGAGTGCCCGGACCTGCGCCTGGTCGTCGGCGGAGAGATTGCTGAAGTCCCTGTCCTGGACTCGGATGACGTCGGGGTTGCTCAGGGCAAAGTCCACGTGGAACTGCACCAGCCGGGCCAGGGCTGACGCCGGGTCGCTGGCCGCCGCCACCACGCTCTGGCCGCCGTCCAGCAGGTCCTGGCTGACGCTGAGCAGCAGGGCGCCCAGCACGGCCTGTTTGCCGGGAAAGTGGCGGTACACGGCGGGTCCGCTGACGCCTGCCGCGGCGCCCAGGTCCTCCAGGGACACCCGGTTGAAACCGTTGACGGCAAAGAGGGATGCAGCGGCGGACAGCAGCGCCTGCCGCCGCGTTTCCTTGGCGCGGCTGCGCTGTGTGGCCCCGGTGGCGTGGGCGCTCCCCGCCAAGGCCTCGGGGGGTGCGGCGGGGTCGTCCCCGGCAAGCCTGTCCTGCTCTGTGATCGGCACATTTCCTCCTCGGACCAGCAAACTCTAACAAGCCGCGGGTGTGTTGGACATCACAGTTAATAGAGACTAACCTAAATCTCAGTTACACGGCACTAACCGAAAGTGGCCGGCCCGGTTCTCCGGGTCCTGCCCGGGAACGGAAGCAGTCAATGGAGACACTCGCCAGCCGGCTGGATCCCACCAGCGAGGCCTTCGGAGCCAACAGCCTTGCGCAGCAGGCGCTCGCGGGCGACCTGCGGAAGCGCCTCGCGGAGGCAGCCCTGGGAGGACCGGCAAAGTCCCGTGAGCGCCACGTGGCCCGCGGCAAGCTGCTTCCACGGGAACGCATCGACCAGCTCCTGGACGACGGCAGCCCCTTCCTGGAGATCGCGCCGCTCGCCGCCAACGGCATGTACAACGACGATTCACCGGGCGCCGGCGTGATCGCGGGCATCGGGCTGGTCCACGGCCGGCAGGTCCTGGTCATCTCCAACGACGCCACAGTCAAAGGCGGCACCTACTATCCCATGACCGTGAAGAAGCACTTGCGGGCACAGGAGATCGCGCTGGAAAACCGGCTGCCCTGCATCTACCTCGTGGATTCCGGCGGAGCCTTCCTCCCGAAGCAGGACGAGGTGTTCCCAGACAAGGAGCACTTCGGCCGGATCTTCTACAACCAGGCCAAGATGTCAGCGGCCAAGATTCCGCAGATAGCGTCAGTCATGGGCTCCTGCACCGCCGGAGGGGCCTATGTGCCTGCCATGAGCGATGAAACCGTCATTGTCAGGAACCAGGGGACCATTTTCCTGGGCGGGCCCCCGCTGGTGAAGGCCGCCATCGGCGAGATCGTCACTGCCGAGGAACTGGGCGGCGGCGACGTCCATTCCAGGATCTCCGGTGTAACCGACCACCTCGCCGAAAACGATGAGCACGCCCTGCAGATTGTCCGGGACATCGTCGCCACGCTGCCCCGGCCCGCCGCGCCCGCCTGGGATGTGGACACCGCGGTCGAGCCCGTTGTTGATCCGGCGGAGCTCTATGGTGCCGTGCCCACGGATGTCAATGCGCAGTACGACGTCCGTGAGGTCATCGCCCGGCTCGTCGACGGCAGCAGGTTCCACGAGTTCAAGAAGAACTACGGCACCACCCTCGTGACCGGATTTGCCAGGCTGCACGGCCATCCGGTGGGCATCGTGGCCAACAACGGCGTCCTGTTCAGCGAGTCCTCGCTCAAGGGCGCGCATTTCATCGAGTTGTGCAACCAGCGCGGCATCCCGCTGATCTTCCTGCAGAACATCTCCGGCTTCATGGTGGGCAAGGACTCCGAACAGGGCGGCATCGCCAAGAACGGCGCCAAGATGGTCACCGCCGTCGCCACGGCCCGCGTGCCCAAGCTGACCGTGGTGATCGGCGGATCGTTCGGCGCCGGCAATTACTCCATGTGCGGCCGCGCCTACTCGCCGCGTTTCTTGTGGATGTGGCCGGCGAGCCGCGTCTCCGTCATGGGCGGCAACCAGGCCTCCAGCGTGCTGGCCACGGTCAAACGGGACCAGTACGAGGCGGCCGGCCAGGAATGGTCCGCCGAGGACGAGGAAGCGTTCAAGGCCCCCATCCGGCAGCAGTACGAGGACCAGGGCAGCCCCTACTACTCCACGGCCCGCATCTGGGACGACGGCGTGATCGACCCCGCGGACACCCGCACCGTGCTGGGACTGGCGCTCGACGTCGTCTCCCGCGCCCCGTTGCCGGAGACTTCCTTCGGCCTCTTCCGGATGTGAGCCTGCAGTGAACAATCCAATGAATACCAATCTGTTCCACACCGTCCTGGTGGCCAACCGTGGCGAGATCGCCTGCCGCGTGATCCGAAGCCTGCGGGCCTTGGGCATCCGCTCGGTCGCCGTCTACAGCGACGCCGACGCCGGTGCCCGGCACGTGCGGGAAGCGGACGCTGCCGTACGGATCGGGCCGGCAGCGGCGGCGGAGAGCTACCTCAACATCGAGTCGATCATCCGGGCCTGCAAGGATAGCGGCGCCCAGGCGGTGCACCCCGGTTACGGATTCCTGAGCGAGAACGTCGAGTTCGCCCGCGCGCTGGCCTCGGCCGGCATCGCCTTCATCGGTCCGGGCGTCGAGTCCCTGGACGTCATGGGCGACAAGATCCGTTCCAAGAACCACGTTGCCGGATACGGTGTCCCGGTTGTTCCCGGCATCGCCGAGCCCGGCCTGACGGACGGACAGCTGATCGAGGCTGCGGCCGGAGTCGGCTATCCGCTGCTCATCAAGCCATCCGCCGGCGGCGGCGGCAAGGGCATGCACATTGTGGAGCGCCCGGAAGACCTCCCCGCCACCCTGGCCACGGCCCGGCGCGTGGCCGCGGGTGCGTTTGGCGACGACACCCTGTTCCTCGAACGTCTGGTCATGGCTCCGAGGCACATCGAGGTCCAGGTCCTGGCAGACACCCATGGCAACGTCATCCATCTCGGCGAGCGCGAATGCTCCCTGCAGCGCCGCCACCAGAAGGTGATCGAGGAAGCACCCTCGCCGCTGCTGGAATCCCTGGACGACGGCGGCGCCACACGTGCGCGCATCGGTGAAGCGGCCTGCCAGGCGGCCCGCAGCGTGCACTACACCGGCGCCGGAACGGTTGAGTTCCTCGTCTCGGACAACGCCCCGGACGAGTTCTTCTTCATGGAGATGAACACCCGGCTCCAGGTGGAGCACCCCGTCACGGAGATGGTCACCGGAGTGGATCTCGTGGAGTGGCAGGTGCGCATCGCCGCCGGTGAGGTGCTCACCGTGGCGCAGGACGACGTCGTGCTGAACGGCCATGCCGTGGAGGCTCGCGTGTACGCCGAAATTCCGGAGCGGAACTTCCTGCCGTCCTCCGGCGAAGTGGTGCTGCTCGATGAACGCGGCACCGTCTTTGGTGCGCCGGATGCCGGGGCCCGTCAGGCTCCGACGGACGGGACCATCCGCATCGACTCCTCGCTGCTGCAGGGGCTGCACATCACCAGTGACTACGACCCCATGCTGTCCAAGGTCATTGCCTGGGGCCAGGACCGGCAGTCGGCGCTAGACCGGCTGGACGCGGCGCTGGCCCGGTACACCGTTCTCGGGGTGGGCACCAACGTGGAGTACCTGAGGCTCCTGATCAACGACGACGACGTCCGGGCAGGCCATCTGGACACCACGCTGATCGACCGCAAGATGCCGGGCCTGTCGTTTCGGACCGCGGGCGACCCCGAGGTCATAGCCGCCGCCATGCAGTTCTGGGTCCGGGACAAGGGCCCTGCGGGCGTAGCTTCCCCCTGGGACAGCGTCCGCGGCTGGCGGCTGGGCCGTGCCGCGGCCCGCAGGATGAGCTTCGGACTTCCGGGCGGGGCCATTGCCACCGCCGCCGTCACCTGGCTCGGTGACCGTGACCCCAACCACGTCCTGGTCCGCGTCAACGACGGGCCCGAACACGAGGTCCGCGTCCTGGGGCTCACCGGCGAGTCCATTCGCCTCGATATCGACGGGCAGCAGCGCATCTTCGCCCTCGGATGCCACTGGGAGGGCCATCCCGGGGATGGCCGCCCGCAGACCGTCCACGTGGGCAGCGGAGGCTGGGGCTGCGGGCTGGAAGTGCTCAGCCGGGAGGCACGCCTCGAGCACATGCTGGCCGCCATCGAGAGGGAAGCCGGTGCGGCCGACCCCGAAGTCCGTTCGCCCATGCCGGGGACCGTCGTCTCGGTCTCAGTGGGCAACGGCGACGCCGTTGCGGCGGGGCAGGTGCTCCTCTCCGTGGAGGCCATGAAGATGGAGCACCAGCTCGTCGCGGAGGTGTCCGGCACGGTCCACATCACGGTGAAGACCGGGGACCTGGTGAGGGCAGAGCAGGTGCTGGCCACCATCCACGCCGAACCGGCCGGCCGCAGCGACGAACCAGCCACCGACGAACCAGCCACCGACGAACCAGCCACCGAAGAACCAGCCAATGAACGTAAGGGAGCCTAGCTATGGCCGATTTTGAGCTCAGCGAGGAATACCAGGACCTCAGCAACACCGTGCGCGAGTTTGCCGACGAGGTGGTTGCACCGGTCTCGGCCAAGCATGATGAAGAACACAGCTTTCCGTATGAGGTTGTCGCGCAGATGGCGGACATGGGCCTGTTCGGCCTGCCGTTCCCCGAGGAATACGGCGGCATGGGCGGGGACTACTTCGCCCTGGCCCTCGCGCTGGAACAGCTGGGCCGCGTTGACCAGTCCGTGGCCATCACCCTGGAAGCCGGAGTGTCCCTCGGCGCCATGCCGATCCACCGTTTTGGGACCGAGGCGCAGAAGGAGGAGTGGCTTCCGCTGCTTGCCTCGGGCAAGGCGCTCGCAGGGTTCGGCCTGACCGAGCCGGAGGCCGGCTCGGACGCCGGCGGGACGAAGACCACGGCCAGGCTGGAAGGCGGCGCAGACGCAAAAAACTGGGTCATCAACGGCAACAAGGAGTTCATCACCAACTCGGGCACTGACATCTCGCGGCTGGTGACGGTGACCGCGGTGACCGGCCAGGAGGAGCACAAAGACGGGAGCATCAAGAAGGAAATCTCCACGATCCTGGTGCCCACCGACACGCCCGGCTTCACGGCACAGAAGGCCTACAACAAGGTGGGCTGGAACGCCTCGGACACGCATCCCCTGACACTCAAGGATGTCCGCGTCCCCGAGGCCAACCTCCTGGGCGTGCAGGGCCGCGGCTACGCCAACTTCCTGTCCATCCTCGACGAGGGACGCATCGCCATCGCGGCCCTGGCCACCGGCGCGGCCCAGGGCTGCGTGGATCTCTCCGTCCGCTACGCCAAGGACCGCAGCGCTTTCGGGAACAACATCGGCAAGTACCAGGCCATCGCCTTCAAGATCGCCCGCATGCAGGCACGCGCCCACACGGCCCGCCTGGCGTACTACGATGCGGCCGCCCGGATGCTTGCCGGGAAGCCGTTCAAGACGCAGGCGGCCATAGCTAAGATGGTCGCAGGCGAGGCGGCCATGGACAATGCGCGGGATGCCACCCAGGTATTCGGCGGCTATGGCTTCATCAACGAGTTCACCGTGGCACGCCACTACCGCGACTCCAAGATCCTTGAAGTCGGGGAGGGCACCACGGAGGTTCAGCTGATGCTGATCGCCCGGGAACTCGGGCTCTAAAAGGCCCGGTGGCCGAGTCTGTCTGGACCCTGAAAGGATCAATGATGATTGACAAGGTTGTTGCCAGCGCCGACGATGCGGTCGCCGATATTTCCGACGGCGCCTCGCTGGCTGTCGGGGGTTTTGGTCTTTGCGGGATCCCGGTGGCGCTGATCGACGCGCTCCACCGCCGCGGAACCAGGGAACTGGAAACGGTGAGCAACAACTGCGGGGTGGACGACTGGGGCCTCGGAATCCTGCTCCGCGACGGGCGCATCCGGCGGACCGTCAGCTCCTATGTGGGGGAGAACAAGGAGTTCGCCCGCCAGTACCTGGCCGGTGAACTCGAGGTGGTGCTCACCCCGCAGGGTACGCTCGCCGAAAAACTGCGCGCCGGCGGCGCCGGCATCCCCGCGTTCTACACGAAAGCGGGCGTCGGCACCCAGGTTTCCGACGGCGGCCTGCCGCAGAAGTACGACGCCGACGGCGGCATCGCGGTCGCCTCCGCTCCCAAGGAGGTGCGCAGCTTCAACGGGGTGGACTACGTCCTTGAGGAATCCCTCGCGCCCGACTTCGGCCTGGTCCATGCCTGGAAGGGCGACCGCCACGGAAACCTGGTTTTCCACGCCACTGCCATGAACTTCAACCCGCTGTGCGCCATGGCCGGGCGGATCACCATCGCCGAGGTTGAAGAGCTGGTGGAACCGGGGGAGCTGGACCCCGAACACGTCCACCTTCCGGGAATCTTCGTGCAGCGTGTCGTGGTGGCGCCGCAGGGCGAGAAGCGCATCGAAAAGAGGACGGTGACACTGTCTGCACCGTCCACCCCGTCACCGTCCAACTCTGCACCATCCACATCCGCACCATCCACCCCGGGTATCACCGATCAGGCAGGAGCGTAGCCATGGAGTCGATCAGTTCGCCGGGGGCACCTCCCCGCCCCGAAAGCGTCCGTCCCGAATACCGGCGTGCGGCAACGTCCCACCCCGAAGGCAAGGGCTGGACCCGCAATGAACTCGCGGCCAGGGTGGCGCACGAGCTCAGAAACGGGCAGTACGTCAACCTGGGCATCGGCATGCCCACCCTGATTCCCAACTACATCCCCGCCGGGGTGGAAGTCGTATTGCACTCGGAGAACGGCATCCTGGGCGTCGGGCCTTATCCCGGCGACGACGAGGTCGATCCTGACCTCATCAACGCGGGCAAGGAAACCGTCACCGTCAACAAGGGGGCGGCCTTCTTCGACTCCTCGCTGTCCTTTGGCATGATCCGCGGCGGCCACGTCGATGTTGCCGTGCTCGGCGCCATGGAGGTGGCCGCCAACGGGGACCTGGCCAACTGGATGATTCCGGGCAAGATGGTCAAGGGCATGGGCGGCGCCATGGACCTGGTCTTCGGAGCCAAGAAGGTCATTGTGATGATGGAACACATGGACCGGAACGGCAGGCCCAAGATTGTGGAGCAATGCACGCTGCCTCTTACGGGGAAGGCCTGCGTGGACCGCATCATCACCGACCTCGCGGTGATTGATGTGGTCGCCGAGGGCGGGGTGTCCCGCCTGGTGTTGCGCGAACTGGCACCGAACGTTTCCGTCGAGGATGTGGCCGCGGCTACGGGTGCCGAGCTGTTCGAGGAAGACCAGGAACTGACCGTATGACGGGAAATCCTGAACAGGGCGCT
Organism: Arthrobacter sp. Soil_N43; assembly: GCF_057655195.1. Classification (NCBI taxonomy): domain Bacteria; kingdom Bacillati; phylum Actinomycetota; class Actinomycetes; order Micrococcales; family Micrococcaceae; genus Arthrobacter; species Arthrobacter sp. Soil_N43. The sequence continues at coordinate 26,782 of NZ_JBDGML010000101.1, read as the reverse complement.
GACGGGGTTGCGGCCGGCTCAACCACCGGCAGCCAGCGCGTGATAGAGCAGCGGGGCCTGTACTTCGACGAACTCGAGGAGGGCGTCGTGTACGCGCACCGCCCTGGCCGCACGGTCACGGAAACTGACAACGTCCTGTTCACCACGATGACCATGAACACGCAGGGCCTGCACCTGGACGCGGCGTGGAGCGCGGGGCAGCCGTTCGGGCAGCGGCTGGTGAACTCGATGTTCACCCTGGCAACCGTCGTCGGGCAGTCCGTCGCGCAACTGACCCAGGGCACCATCGTCGCGCAGCTTGGACTGACCGACGTTTCCTTCCCCGGCCCGCTGTACCACGGGGACACGCTCTACACCGAGACTGTCGTCACCGGGAAGAGGCTCTCGGGTTCCCGCCCCGGCCAGGGAATCGTCACCATGCGGCACACCGGACGCAACCAGGACGGCGCGGTGGTTGCCCTGGCGACCCGCAGCTGCCTGATGTGGATGCGGGAGGCGCACCTGGAGGCACAGCGGAGCGGGGAAACGCAGAGGGAGGCGCGGCCATTCGGGGAAGCGCAGACGGAAAAATAATCGGACAATGACTGTATGACTTTCGTGATGGGTCCCGCCCTGCTTTTCTGCCCCGCCGACCGCCCCGAACGCTTCCAAAAGGCAGCCGAGCGTTCGGACGCCGTCATCATTGACCTGGAGGACGCGGTGGCGGCCCCGGACAAGCAGCGGGCCAGGGGCGCCATTCTGGCGCAGCTCGGCAGCACGGGCGAGGGGCCGGAGCTCGATCCCAGCCGGACCATCATCCGGATCAACCCTGCCGGCACCGAGGACTTTGAAAAGGACCTGCACTGCCTGATGCATACGCCGTACCGGACGGTGATGCTCGCCAAGACGGAAAGCGCTGAGCAGCTCCGGGCGCTGGACGGCTTCCATGTGATTGCCCTCTGTGAAACGGCCGCCGGGATCGTGAACGCTCCGGCCATCGCCGCTGCCTCCAACGTCGTGGCGCTGATGTGGGGCGCCGAGGACCTCCTAGCGTCCCTCGGCGGTACTTCCAGCCGGAAGGACGACGGCGGCTACCGCGCCGTTGCGCTGCACGCCCGGTCGTCCGTGCTGCTGGCAGCCGGAGCTTTCGGCAAGGAAGCCGTCGACGCCGTCTACGTCAACATCCCCGACCTTGAGGGGCTCGGGGCTGAGGCCCGCGATGCCGTGGCGTCCGGATTCAGCTCGAAAGCCTGCATCCACCCCAGCCAGGTGGCCGTGGTGCGCGGCGCCTACGCCCCGACCGAGGCGGACGTGGCGGCTGCCCGGCAACTTTTGGACGCGGCGCACGCCTCGGGCAGCGGAGTGTTCCAGTACGACGGCAAGATGATCGACGGACCCATCCTCAAGCACGCGGAGTCCACCATCAGGCGGGCAGGCGCGCACACCTAGCTTGAATGACTGCCGCAGGAACTATTGCCGCCGCCCTGGCGCGTGCCGCAGCGAGAGTGGCGGGATGGCCTCGTACAGCGGCGTGCGGATCCAGCGCTGGCCGGTCTCGCGGTACTCTGCCCGGCTGGCGAACCGGTAGAGGTAGGTGCGGGCGCGCACCCAGCGGGGGCGCTCGCCGTCGAACGGGTCATGGCGCAGCAGGCGCAGCACCGCCCGGTCGGCTTCCAGGAGCTTGGCCAGGAACGCGTAGAACCACTCCTCATGGACAGTCCGGAGCGGCAAAAACCACATGAGCCAGTCGAGCCGCAGATGGTACGGGGCGAACTGCCGCGGCAGCCGGCGGACGTCCCCCGGTTTGCCCTTGAAGCCGTACTCCCTCCAGTCCGCAGCATCGTCCGGTTCCTGATCGAGCGTTCCCTCCACCGCAACCTCAATCCGCTGCTTCGTGACCGTGCCGAACGCGCCGTAAGTGTTCACGAGCTGCCAGCGGTTGAAGCTGGCGTTCATCAGCTGGTGGTGGGAAAACAGGTTGCGGATCGGCCAGTAGCTGAGCGCCACCAGCAGCACTGTCGCTGCCAGCGTGATGACCAGCCACCACGGCGGCGTCTGCAGTCCTGCACCGCCCGCCGTGTGCCAGTCCAGCGGCAGGAAGGGCAGCACGGCATGCGCCACGGGATCGCTGACCGCCGCGAAGGCCAGCACGATGGCGATCCAGTTCAGCCACGCGAAGTTGCCGCTGGCTACCAACCAGAGCTGGGTGAAGATGATGATGCCGGCAGCGATGCTGGCAATCGGCTGCGGGGCGAAAAGGAAGAACGGCACCACGAGCTGGGCGAAGTGGTTGCCCAGCACCTCCATCCGGTGGAACGGCTTGGGCAGAAGGTGCGCCTGGCGGCTGAGCGGGCCAGGCATGGGCTGCGTCTCGTGGTGGTAGTACAGCGCCGTGAGATCCCGCCACTCCCGGCCGCCGCGGATCTTGATCATGCCCGCGCCGAATTCCAGGCGGAACACCAGCCAGGCCACGAGGATCAGGATGGTCCGGGGCGGATCCGTCTGGTCCGAGCCAAGAAACGCCACCGTAAAGCCGGCTTCGAGGAGCAGCATTTCCCAGCCGAAACCGTAGAACGTCTGCCCCACGTTCACGATCGACATGTATAGCAGCCACAGCGCCAGGAAGGCTATGAGAGGCACCCATGGGGGACCAAGCTGCGGAAGACCGGCAACCAGGACCGCTGAGATGGCCAGCCCCGTCCAGCAGACCGCCCGCAGCAGCCGGTCTGAATAACGCCAGCGGAACAGCGTGGGCCGCCGCAGCCTGCTGAAGGCCTCCAGGTAGTCCGGGACAGGCAGGAGTCCGCGCTCGCCGAGCAGGGCCGGGAACTGGTTCAGGGAGGAAAGGAACGCGACGAAGTACAGCGCCGCGACGCCACGCTGCAGCACTTGCCGGGCGAATTCGTAGTCCGGCGCGTTAAACCAGTCAAGCCACGCGACCCAGTCCACGCTTCCACGTTACTCAGCACCTCCAACGCGTCAAGGTGCAGCACGGCGCGGATTGTGATGCTTGACACGTGTTAGGTGGGTCTTATACAGTTCCTAACACGTGTTAGGAAGGAAATTGACATGACCGGAGCCACAAGCGGGCAGCTGCGGGAGATCTCCCGCCGCACCGCCCTTGGTGCCCTCGGCGCGGGAATTATCGGAGCGACCGTGGCATCGTGGCCGCGGCTCTCCGGGACCGACATTCCGGGCCGCGGGGACAACAGCCTCAGCATCGCCATCATGGGTACCGCCGCGGACGCCGCCGCCCGCCAGCGCGCCATCGACGCGTTCACCCGAATCCACCCCGAGATCAAGGTCAAGGTCCAGGCCATCCAGGCCGTCGACTGGAAGGACTTCTTCACCAAGATCCTCACAATGGTGGCCGCGGGCACGCCGCCGGACGTGGTCTACGTGGCCACCGAGGGCGCCCAGCTGTTCGCGGAAAAGCTGGCCCATCCACTGGACGAGTACGTGCGCCGCGATGCCGCGGATATGGCCGAGTTCTTCGACGACGTCCACCCCAGCCTGGTGGAGGCCTTCATGTACAAGGGCAGCCTGTACCAGCTCCCCATGGACTGGAACGCGGCAAACATGTACTACAACACCACCGCGTTCGCGCAGGCAGGGCTGGAGCGCCCGGCGGACGACTGGACCCATCTCGACTTCCGTAACAGCCTCGCCGCCATGCGCAAGGCCCGCACCTCGGACTTCACCCCGTACTACTGGACCAACCGGCTCTTCGGCGGTGTGGTGCCGTGGCTCTACGCGAACGACACCAGCTTCCTGAAGGAGACCAGGTCCACCGGCGGGGACTGGCTCTGGGACGGTTTCTACGCCAAGGATCCCTCCCGCGGCCTGCGTTCCGGCGGGTACGAGTGGCTGGAGCCCAACGCCAATGACGACCGCGTCTTCGAGTCCTTCGATTACCTGCGCGGGCTGGTCAAGGACGGGCTCGGGGTCCGCCCGGAGGAAGGCGGCGGCAGCTCCCTCGTCGGGCTGTTCGCGTCCAACCGCATCGGCACCACGCCGGCAGGAGGCTACTGGGTGCAGGGCCTGCACGAAGCCGGGATGGGGGAGAGGGACTTCGACGTCCAGTTCTTCCCGCGCTGGAAGACCCAGCGCCACCAGTTCGGCACCGCAGGCTACGCAATCATGAAGACCGCCAAGGACAAGGACGCCGCCTGGGAGTGGATCAAGTTCAGCTCCAGCCGCGAGGCGATGGAACTGATCTTCCCGAACCCGAGCACCACACCGGCGCGACGTTCCATGGTCAACGAACAGCTCTACGCAGGCAAGGGCCCGGCCCACTGGAAGGTCTTCTACGACACCCTGGACCGGTTCCCGACCACCGGCCCCATCCCGGCGCCGCCGCAGCAGGCCGCCGTCGAAACGGCACTGATGAAGAACGTGTCGCTGGCTGTCAGCGGCGACGAGCGCCAGCTCAAGCAGGCCCTTGCGTCCATGCAGCGCGACCTTGAACTGGCCCTGAGGAGGCAGTCATGAGCACCACCACCCCGCCGCGCGAGCGTCCGAGGCAGGCGGCCGGGCCAGCCACGGAGGCCCGGCACCAACCCACGGCCAAGTCACGGCAGAGCCAGCGCTGGCTTGCCTGGATCTTCCTGGCCCCCACCATCCTCGGCATGGGCCTGTTCACCCTGATCCCCATCGTGGCCTCCGTGGTGCTTGCGTTCTTCCGCTGGGACATCATCTCGGCCCCCACCTTCGTGGGCTTCGACAACTTCTCCGAAGTGGTCCAGGACCCCACTGTCCGGGTGTCCTTCCTGAACACCATCCTGTTCGTGGTGGTGGCCGTGGCCCTTCAGTTGGGGCTCGCCCTGGCGCTGTCCATCATGGTGCAGGAAAAGATGCCGGCCTGGCTGCGCGTCTTCTTCCGCTCGGCCTTCTTCTTCCCGCTGATCCTGTCCGCCGCCTCGGTGTCCATCTTCATGCGGTACCTCTTCAACGAACAGTTCGGCGTGGTCAACTGGTTCCTGTCCCTCGTGGGCATCCCCGCGGTGCCGTGGCTGACCACGCCGGGCGGGTCCGCCGCCGTCGTGATCCTGGTGTACGTGTGGCAGAACTTCGGGTTCTCGTTCCTGCTGTTCATCGGCGGTCTCGCCTCCATCCCCGTGGAAACCTACGAAGCGGCATCGATCGACGGCGCCACCGGCTGGCGCAAGCACCTCCATGTGACTCTGCCCCTGCTGAGTCCCACCACCCTGGTGGCTTCGGTGATGGCTATCATCAGCGCCCTGCAGGTGTTCGACCAGCCCTACGTGCTGACCCGCGGCGGCCCCGGCGACTCCACCCGCACCGCCGTCATGGTGATCTTCGAATCGGCCTTCCAGCGGCTCGAATTCGGTCAGGCGTCCGCCATCGGCGTGCTCCTTACCTTGATCATCATGGCCATCACGGCCGCGCAGTTCAGGCTCAGCAAACGATTCGTCTTCTACCAGTAAGGCCAGCCATGACCACCACAACAGAGCACGGCCTGGCTCCGGGGCATTCCCCCCGGCTGTCCGAGGGCCTCCCGGAAACCTCACCCAGCCGGCGCAGGTTCAGCTGGAACTTCGCCGTCCGCATCCTCCTGCTGCTGATCGCGGCTGCCCTGACGCTGGGTCCGGTGCTGTGGACCCTGTCCACGTCGCTGCGGTCGCCGTCGGAATCCTTCAAGCTCCCGCCGTCGTTCATTCCGTGGAACCCGGACTTCACCTCCTACGGGGAGGTCTTCGAGCAGCTGAACATCGTCCTTCTCGTCCTCAACAGCGCGCTGGTGACCGGGCTGATCGCGGTGGGCCAGATGGTCACGGCGGCGCTGGCGGGCTACGCGTTCGCGCACCTGAAGTTCCGCGGCCGCGGCGCGCTCTTCTCGATCGTGCTGGCCACCATGATGGTGCCGGTGCAGGTCACGATAGTGCCCGTATTCATGCTGATCCGCGGCATGGGCCTCTCGGACACGCTCCTGGCGCTGATCCTGCCGGCCATTCCGACGGCGTTCGGAACCTTCCTGATGCGCCAGTACTTCATGGGGCTCCCCGCGGAGCTGGCTGAGGCCGCCGCGATCGACGGCGCCACGCCCTGGCGGACGTTCCGCTCTGTGTACGCACCGCTGGCGATACCCGGAATGGCGATCGTGGGAATCCTCGCGTTCAACTTCCACTGGAACGAGTTCTTCCGCCCGCTCATCCTGACCATCTCCGAGCAGAACTTCACGCTCCCGCTGGGGCTTGTTTCGCTCCAGGGGAACCTGGGAACCGGAAGCATCTCCGTGGTGCTCGCGGGCGTTGTCCTGTCCATGATTCCGGCGCTGGTGGTCTTCATGTTCGGCCAGCGCGCACTGCAGGACGGCCTCACGGCCGGCACCGGAAAATAACCTACTCACCGAAAGACCGCACCATGCCCTCCCAGGACCTTGCGCCCGTCCACTTCGACGACGTGGCCGCCGCCCATGCCGACCCTGCCTTCCCTCGGTTCCACCCGCGCCCCGCGCAGGGGTGGATCAACGACCCCAACGGCATCAGCCACATCAATGGCCGGTACCACGTGTTCTTCCAGTACAACCCGGACTCCGCCCGGCACCACCGCATCGCCTGGGGCCACGTGAGCTCCGCCGACCTGGTGCGCTGGGAGGAACACCCGGTGGCCCTGCGCCCGCAGCACGGCGGGCCGGATGAGTACGGCTGCTGGACCGGGGTGGTGACGGACGACGGCGGTGTTCCCACCGCCGCATACTCGGGCGTCCGCGGCGACGGGGGCCACTCACAGGTGGTCATCGCCCGCGGCTCGGAGGACCTGGTCCGTTGGGAGCAGACCGGCCATGTGGCGGCATCGATGCCGGCCGATGGGCAGGTCACGGCCGTGCGCGATCCGTTCATCTTCCGGTTCAACGGCAGGCGGTACGCCATGCAGGGCGCCGGCCTCGCGAGCGGGCACGCCGCACTGCTGCTGTACACGGTGGAGGACATGTCCGACTGGAAGTACCAGGGCATCTGGCTGACGTCGGAAAACCCGGTGGCCGCCCAATTCACGCCGGCTGAGATCTGGGAATGCCCGCAGCTGGTACAGGTGCCGGATTCCTCCGGGGACGCTGCCGCAAGTGACGCCGGCACAGGCGACTCCGGAACCTGGCTGATGATGTTCTCGCTCTGGCTGACAGGTGACGCGCACGAACATGCGAACGGCGTGGGGCACCTGGTCGGTTCGCTGACCGAGGACCCGGAGACGGGATTGCCCGTCTTCACGCCCCGCAGCGGCGGGAAATCCGATCTCGGCCGCGACTTCTATGCACCGCAGATCGTAGCGCTGGAGGACCGGGCCCTGCTGTGGGGCTGGGCAAACGAGGGCCCGGGCCGCGATGGACGGCGCGGCCGCAGCCAGGACGAAATTGACGCCGCCGGCTGGGCCGGGGTCCTGACCTTCCCGCGCGAGCTCTCGGTGGTCGGCGGCGCCCTTGCCGTCAGCCCTGCCCCCGAAATCGACGCCTACCGTGGAGCGCAGACGGCCAGCCAGGCGGGCGGAACCGTTGCGCTGCCTCCGTTCGCTGAGGCCCTCGTGACTGCTGCGGCGGCTGGGTCCGCTGCCGCGGCGGGTACTGGTGGGGACACCGCCGTTGAACTCCTGATCGTGGGGGAGGACAGCCGGCAGACAGTCTTTAGCGGAACCATCGCACCGGGGGAGGAGCTGCGGGTCTTCGTGGATGCTTCGCTGGTGGAGGTCTACCGGTCCGGTTCGGTGGCGACGACGCTGCGCGCGTACCCGGCCCCGGGAGAGCAGTGGCAGCTGCACGTTCCGGCGGGCGCCGCTGCGACGGTGTGGGAACTGAAGCAGCCCCCGGCCCAGGCCTGATGCCCGGGGTCCCGGCCCCGGCCCGGCGTTAGCGCCCGGCCGGGACGGGGCCGGTGGAATCCCGGACCACCAGGCGGCAGGGGACCAGGGCTTCAGCGCCGGTGCCGCCGTCGTTCTCGTTCTTTAAGTGCGGCGCCGCTTCCACCTCGGCGAGCAGCGCGGTCATGGCCGCCGCGCCCATCTCCCGGAGCGGAAGGGCCATGGTGCTGAGCGCCGGGACCATGGCTTTGGCGACCCGGAATTCGTCGTCGTATCCCATGACGGACACGTCCTGCGGGACGTTCAGCCCCAGCCGGTAGCAGGCCAGCACGACGCCGATGGCGAGGCGGTCGTTGGCGCACAGGATCGCCGTGGGGCGGGTGGACGCTTCGACGCCGTCGAGGAGCTTCATGGCGCCGTGGAAACCGGCGTCGATGTCCCAGCCCACCTGGAGCACCCGGTCCTCATTCACCGGCAGGCCCGCGCCCTTGAATGCGTCGCGGTAGCCCTCGATCCGCCGGGGCGCCGCGGGGGTCAGGGAGTCGCCGGCGAGGAAGGCAATGTCGCGGTGGCCGAGGGCCATCACGTGCTCGGCGGCTTCCCGTCCGCCCCTGACCTCGTCCGGAATGACCGAGGGAAGGCCGGCATCGGGGCGGTCATCGAAGCAGTTGGCCAGGATCGAGGGGACCCGGGCCATGTTCGGCGGCACGTGCAGGGGACGCAGGCCGACGGTCACGTACATCAGCCCGTCCACTTGCCGGTCCAGCAGGGTTTCCACGGCGCCCTCGTCCCGGGACGCGTCCAGCTCCGTGTCCATCACTACGGTGACAAAGCCGTGCGACCGGGCCACGGCGTCCGCGCCGGCGATGATGTTGCCGTCGAACGGGCTGGTGACCACCTGGTCCGACACGATCCCGATAATCCGCGACTGCCGGTTGCGCAGGCTCAAGGCAATCTGGTTCGGCGAGTAGTTGAGCGCGGCGGCCGCTTCGCGGATGCGCTGCTGGCTCTCGAGGGCAACGTTGCCGTCACCCCGGCCGTTAAGCACGAGGGACACGGCGCTGCGTGAGACGCCCGCCAGCTTCGCGACGTCCAGTGCTGTGGCCTTGCGCTTCATGGGCTGCTCCTCGGCTGGGAACTCTGTGTTTGGCTGTAGTCTACCTAACGCGTGTGAGCCTGGCGTCCGCGTACTGCCGCCCCGGTGAAGGTGACCGCGGCGGGATCCGGCCGCGGCCAGCGGTGCGGGATACTTAAGCCATGCAGACTTCGGGCGACAGCCGTTCAGCCAGCCGTTCAGCAGCGGGCCAGCCGCGCAGAATCGTCCTCCTCGGATCAACCGGTTCCATCGGCACCCAGGCGATTGACGTCGTCGACGGCGCCCCGCACCTCTTCGAGGTGGTGGCGCTCAGCGCCGGAGGCGGCAATCTGGAACTCCTGGCACGGCAGGCGGTCCACACGAGGGCACTGGCAGTGGGGATCGCGTCCGGTGACCCTGGCCGCCTCCAGCAGTTGATCGACGACGCCGCCCGGGCAGCAGGTCTCACGTCCTACCGGCCGGACATCATTGCCGGCCCGGACGCCTCCACCAGGATCGCGGCTGTGGACGCCGACGTCGTGCTCAACGGCATCACCGGTTCCATCGGGCTGGCGCCGACGCTGGCCGCCCTCGGGACCGGCGCCACGCTCGCGCTGGCCAACAAGGAGTCCCTGATTGTGGGCGGCTCGCTCGTCAAGGCCGCCGCCGCGGACGGCCAGATCGTGCCGGTGGACTCCGAGCACTCGGCTATTGCCCAGTGCCTGCGCTCGGGCTCCGCCGCCGAGGTGGACCGGCTCATCCTCACCGCGTCCGGTGGCCCGTTCCGCGGCCGCACCCGGGAACAGCTGGCGGACGTCACCCCGGAGGAAGCCCTGGCCCACCCCACCTGGGACATGGGCCTGATGGTCACCACCAACTCCGCCAGCCTGGTCAACAAGGGGCTGGAAGTGATCGAGGCTCACCTGCTGTTCGACATGCCGCTGGACCGCATCGACGTCGTGGTCCACCCGCAGTCCGTGGTCCATTCCATGGTGCAGTTCGTGGACGGCTCCATCATCGCCCAGGCCTCGCCCCCCGACATGCGCCTGCCCATCGCCCTTGGCCTGGGCTGGCCGGACCGGGTTCCGGGCGCGGCCACGGCCTGCGACTGGACCCAGGCCACCAGCTGGACGTTCGAGCCACTGGACGCGGGAGCGTTTCCCGCCGTCGGGCTGGCGAAGGCCGCCGCGAAGCAGGGGAGCACCTACCCTGCCGTTTTCAACGCGGCCAATGAAGAGGCCGTGATGGCCTTCCACGATGGCCGCATCCGGTTCACAGACATTGTCGATACCATCGAAGCTGTCCTCAGCGAACATCCGGGTTCTTCCCGGCTGACGGTCGAATCCGTGCTGGATGCTGAAAGGTGGGCACGAGCGCGTACCCACGAACGTTTAGCAGTGAGCAGTCTCTAGGAAGCAGCAGATCGAAGCATGAGCCCCGTTATCCTCTTCATCCTCGGTGTCGTCTTTGTTGCCATCGGCATCGCGGTTTCCATTGCCCTCCACGAGGTGGGGCACCTGCTTCCCGCCAAGCTGTTCAAGGTGCGCGTCACCAAGTACATGATCGGCTTCGGCCCCACCCTCTGGTCGAAAAAGAAGGGTGAGACCGAATACGGCTTCAAAGCCCTTCCGCTGGGCGGTTTCGTGTCGATGATCGGCATGTACCCGCCCAACAAAGACGACGGCACCGTGCGGCCCTCCAGCACGGGAATGTTCCAGACCCTGGCCAGCGAGGCCCGTTCCATGGCCCACGAAGAGGTGGGTCCGGGAGACGAAAACCGGGTGTTCTACCGGCTTCCGGTCTGGAAGAAGATCGTTGTGATGCTGGGCGGGCCCGCGATGAACCTGCTGATCGGCGTGGTGCTCACCGCGGTGCTGCTGATGGGGTTCGGCATCGCCACCCCGACCACGACCATCGCCGACGTCTCCAAATGCCAGGTCAAGGCCGGAGAGACTGTCGATCCGGACTCCGCCGACTGCAAGCTGACGCCGGCCGCCTCCGCCGGCCTCAAGCCCAACGACGTCGTCACCTCCTTCGACGGCAAGGCCGTGACCAGCTGGGATGAACTCACCAGCTGGATCCGTGCGTCCGCCGGACGGGAGGTCAGCATCACCGTGGAGCGGAACGGCACCCGGGTTGCGACCACCGTTACGCCGGTGCTGTCGGCGCGGCCGGTCATCGGGGCCGACGGCCGGCAGGCAAAGGATGACCAGGGCAAGCTCCTGTACCAGGACGTCGGCTTCCTCGGTGTCGGTGCGCAGACCGCCCTGGTTGCCCAGCCGGCGTCGTCCGTCCTGCCCATGGCGGGGGAGAACATCAGCCAGATTGCCGGCGTCATACTCAATCTCCCCGCGAGGGTGGCCGGGGTGGCAAAGGCCGCCTTCAGTGAAGAGCCGCGGGATCCGAACGGTCCCATCAGCGTGGTCGGAGTCGGCCGTGTGGCCGGCGAGGTTGCGGCGATGGAGCAGGTGCCGGTGCAATCCAGAATTGGCGCCCTCGTGGGCTTGCTCGCCGGCCTGAATTTCGCGCTGGCGGTCTTCAACCTGGTGCCGCTGCTGCCGCTCGACGGCGGACACGTGGCGGGGGCGCTGTACGAAGGGGCCCGGCGGCGCGTCGCCAAGCTCTTCGGCAAACCCGATCCCGGCGCCTTCGATATCGCCAAACTGCTTCCCGTGACGTACGTGGTGGCCGCGCTGCTGATGGGCATGGGTGCGCTGCTCATCTACGCGGACATCGTTAAGCCCGTCAATCTCTTCGGATAAGCCCTTACCAACTGATGACTGCCTATCAGCTCTTTTCGGCTGATTTTGATTAATCGCCCGATAGTGATTGATATTGATCGATAAGCCGTTTACGGTTGAGTCATGTACGTTCTGACCATTGACCAGCGCGGCAGCAGCGCCGACATGGATCGCGTGCCCGAGCTGCTTGACGGTCTGCCCCGGACAGCCGGAACGTTTGAACGCTCGGTGGGCGATGAGGTCCAGGGCGTCCTGGCGGAACCGGCGGAGGTGGTGGACGTGGCCCTCCACGCGCTCCGCAGCGGCCTCTGGTATGTGGGCATCGGCATCGGGCATGTCAATGAGCCGCTGCCCGCAAGCCCGCGGGAAGGATCAGGGGCTGCCTTCGTCGCGGCGCGGCAGGCAGTCGACCGGGCCAAGGCTGCCGCCAGCCATGTTCCGCTGGCGGTCATGTCAGGCGGTGTCCGGCGCGGGGCAGCTGAAGCCGGGACGGGGGAGGCCGGTGTCAGGGCGTGCGCCAACGCCGAAGCCGTCCTGCGGCTGGTGGGGCGGCTGGTCCGTGAGCGCACCGAGGCGCAATGGCGCGTAGTGGACGCGCTGCGTGCCCGGAACGGGCGTGATCCCGGCCGGCACGGACAGCAGAAGCAGGTGGCGCAGGAACTGGGAATCAGCGAACAGTCGGTGAGCCGGGCCATCATCAGGTCCGGATGGCAGGAAGAATGGGCGGCGAGACCCGCAGCGGAAATGCTGCTGGCCACCGCGCATGGGCTGATCCTGGAAGCATCCGGCCCGGAAGCACGCACCCGAGGAGAACGGTGAACGCACTCTGGATCGCATTGTCCCTGCTGACGGCAGGTTTCGTCGGCTGGCCGGTGACCGCCCTCGTGTTCAGGCTCGCACGCACGATCGATGACAAAGCCGACGCCGCCGCGGGTCCTGCCGGCAGCGCCGACGACCCCTCGGCCGATGTCACCGTGGACCGTGAAAGCCCCGCCGGGCATGGCAACTCCGTGAATGGTGATATTACGGTGCCGGGGACAGCGCCGGCCGAACAGCCCGCCACGAGGATCCTTCGGGGCGGGGCAATCATTGGCGTGCTGGAGCGGCTGGCCGTGTGCCTAGCCATCCTTACCGGACAGCCTGTGGCCATTGCCTATGTGGTGGCCATCAAGGGCCTGGGACGCTTTGCCGAACTCAAGGAGACCCCGGTTGCTGCCGAACGGTTCATCATTGGCACGTTGTCCTCCATGCTGTGGGCTGCAGGCATCGCGGCCTTCACAAAGGTGGTGCTCCTCGGCTAGGGCAGCCGCGGGATAGGGTATCTGTATGACTGTTTTTGCTGTTGAGTACGTGTACGACGCCGAATCCTCCGAAGCCCGCAGCGCCAGCCGCCCCTCGCACCGCGAATGGACTGCGGCACTGGCGGAGGACGGGGTTCTCCTCGCCAGCGGACCCTACGGTGATGGCGCCGGGGCCCTGCTGATCTTCAAGGCCGCCGACGAGAACGCCCTGAATGACATCCTCAAGCAGGACCCGTTCGCCTCCGCCGGCGTCATCTCCGGCACCCGCACCACGGAATGGGTTCCCGTGACCGGCCTTCTCGCTGACCACGCCTAGCCCGCACCACTACACACTCTCGATATCTCGATTACATAGGAGTCCACGTGACCTCGGTCAGCCTGGGAATGCCATCCGCACCGCCTCCCGTCCTTGCTCCGCGCCGCAAGACGCGGCAGATCAAAGTCGGCTCGGTGGGCGTCGGTTCCGATTCGCCCATCAGCGTGCAGTCGATGACCACCACTCCCACCACGGACATCAACGCCACCCTGCAGCAGATCGCTGAGCTGACCGCCTCCGGCTGCGACATCGTCCGCGTGGCCTGCCCGTCAGCGGATGACGCCGAGGCCCTTCCGATCATCGCGCGGAAGTCACAGATCCCGGTCATCGCCGACATCCACTTCCAGCCAAAGTACGTCTTCGCGGCCATCGAGGCCGGCTGTGCCGCAGTGCGCGTCAACCCCGGCAACATCCGCAAGTTCGATGACCAGGTCAAGGAGATCGCCAGGGCGGCCAAGGACCACGGCACCTCGATCCGCATCGGCGTCAACGCCGGTTCGCTGGAGCCAGGCATCCTGAAAAAATACGGAAAAGCCACGCCGGAAGCACTGGTTGAATCGGCCGTCTGGGAGGCCTCCCTGTTCGAGGAACACGGCTTCCACGACTTCAAGATCTCCGTCAAGCACAACGACCCCGTCGTCATGGTGGCGGCGTACGAGATGCTCGCCGAAAAAGGGGACTGGCCCCTGCACCTGGGCGTGACCGAGGCGGGCCCCGCTTTCCAAGGCACCATCAAGTCCGCCACCGCCTTTGGCGCCCTGCTGTCGCGGGGTATCGGCGACACCATCCGTGTGTCCCTCTCCGCGCCGCCGGTCGAGGAGATCAAGGTGGGGAACCAGATCCTGCAGTCGCTGAACCTGCGTCCGCGCAAACTCGAAATTGTGTCCTGCCCGTCCTGCGGGCGCGCCCAGGTGGATGTCTACACCCTGGCCGAACAGGTCACCGCCGGGCTGGAAGGCATGGAGATCCCGCTGCGCGTTGCGGTCATGGGCTGCGTGGTCAACGGGCCCGGCGAAGCGCGCGAAGCGGACCTTGGAGTCGCCTCCGGCAACGGCAAGGGCCAGATATTCGTGAAGGGCGAGGTCATCAAGACTGTCCCTGAGAGCCAAATTGTTGAGACACTGATCGAAGAGGCCATGCGTATCGCGGAAGAGATGGGGGAGACCGATGGCGAAGATGCTGTCAAGGGTAGCCCCGTGGTTAGCGTCTCATAGGGACGGTGCCGCTCCGGACGGTGTAACCGTCCGGACACTCGGCGCCGCGGATACAGCCGGGCTGCGCGAGCTGGCCGGGGCCGATCCCGTGGCGAACGTCTTCATCCTGTCGCATCTGGAATCAACGGGGACGGCTGCCCCGACCCCCGGAGGCGCCAATGTCCTGGGCGTTTTCGACGGCGATGCAATGGTTGGCGCCTGCTGGGCTGGCGCCAACCTCGTCCCCGTGCAGCTTGCCCCCGCGCTGACCGGGGCTGTGGCCGCGGCCGCCCACCGTTCAGGCCGCAGATATGCGTCCATCTTTGGTCCCGCCCCCACCGTGCTGGCGCTGCACGGCGAGCTGGAGAATCTGGGGCATGTCGCCCACGAAGTGCGGGCTGACCAGCCCCTGATGACCATTGCCGGCCCTCCCGCCGTCGAGCCCAACTGGCACCTGGGCTTTGGACAGGACGCCGACTTCGACACCATCCTCCCCGCCTGCGCCGCCATGTTTGAGGAGGAGGTGGGCTATTCGCCCTACCTCGGCGGACGCGACTTCTACAGCCGCCGCGTCGCGGGTCTGATCCACCAGGGCCACTCCCTGGTGCACGTGAAGGGCGGCGAAGTGGTGTTCAAGGCCGAACTCGGCGCCGTGACTTCCGACGTCACCCAGGTGCAGGGCGTGTGGATGAACCCCAGCTACCGCGGACTTGGGCTCAGCGCAGGTTACATGGCGGCCGTGGTGCTGCTGGCCCAGAAAATGGCTCCGATCACCAGCCTTTATGTCAACGATTACAACTCGCGGGCCCGCGCAACGTACGAGCGCGTGGGCTTCCGCCAAGTGGGAACGTTCGCTACTGTTCTCTTCTAGCGGGCGCCTGCCGGCACACACAATCTTTCATTTGGGGGAAGTATGTTGGCGTCAGCCCTGCGCGTTTTAGGGACCTCTGCACTCCTCGTTGCCGGACTGTCAGCCTGCAGCGGACCGGCAAGCACATCAGAACCCGGCACGGGCTCCGACGCCACCGCGTCCGGCTCTGCTACCGCGTCCAGTTCCGCTACCGCGGCCAGTTCCGCCCCAGCGCCGACGCCAACTCCCCGTGTGACTCCGGCCCAAAAATACACAAGCACGGAACTGGCAGCCCTCGTGGGCCAACTGCGGGACGCCGGCGGCAAGAAATTTTCTGTGATGTCCACTGCCGACCTCTCTGGAAGCCTGGAACAGGCCCAGACCATGATGGCCTCAATAGCTGTGGAACCTGCGGCATGCCGGGAACTGGCGGTGGCAGGGGCTGCGCCGTCGGTTGAGGGTGCTGCGGCCGCCATGGGTACCAGCCTCGATGCCGCGACGGGTGCATCGACGGCCGTCAGCCTGACCTCGGGCCTGGACGCCGCATTTCTCCAGAAGGGCGTTGCCGAGTCGGCGGAGCTGAGCAAGTGCGCAAAAATGTCGATGACCATGTCCGGCATGAAGGTTTCAGTGACGCTTACCAAGCTCAGCGGAATCGGCTCGGTGTCGGGAACAATGGCTTACCGGACTGACACCGCCCTGCCGGACGGGCAAAAGCAGTCGATGATCACAGCGCAGGCCGTGCAGGGCGGCGTCCTGATCACTGTGCTCTCCGCAGGCGGCGCCAGCGAGGAGGACGCCGTCTCAAGGACCGGAAAACTCTTGGACTCGGCAGCAGCCCTGGTGAAGTAGCCGGCCCAATCAGCTGGACACGAAACCGGAATTTGAATTCGGTGACTGCCATCACATAGGTTCTACGTAACCGTGCCTTCGCGGGTGCGGGATGGTCTCAGAGAATTAACGGCATGACCGGCCGTGGAGCCACGCCAGCACAGGGGATGACCAGCCGGAGACGGCCAGGGGCTTCTGCTGTGGGGCGTGGCTCTTCTGTTGCGGCCCCCGTGGAGCAAGCCCCGCGGAAGCAGGGGGCGCTGCCTTGCCGGTAGATTAGTACCCAGACATTTCAGCACTCCCCCAGAAACGGATACCTACCCGTGGTCCTTCGACTTTCCAAGCTGTTCCTGCGCACCCTGCGCGAAGATCCCGCCGACGCCGAGGTAGCGAGCCACCGGCTCCTGGTCCGTGCCGGCTACATCCGCAGGGCAGCGCCGGGCATCTATACGTGGCTGCCGCTGGGTTTGAGCGTCCTGCGCAAGGTGGAGCAGGTGATCCGCGAAGAGATGGCGGCCATCGGCGCCCAGGAAGTCCACTTCCCGGCACTGCTCCCCAAGGAGCCCTACGAGGCCACGAACCGCTGGACCGAGTACGGCGAGGGCATTTTCCGGCTCAAGGACCGGAAGGGCGGTGACTACCTGCTCGCCCCCACGCACGAGGAAATGTTTACGCTGCTGGTCAAGGACCTGTACTCCTCGTACAAGGACCTGCCGCTGAGCATCTACCAGATCCAGAACAAGTACCGCGACGAAGCGCGCCCGCGTGCGGGCCTGCTGCGCGGCCGCGAGTTCATCATGAAGGACTCGTACTCCTTCGACGTGGACGACGCCGGGCTGGACGCCAGCTACAACGCGCACCGCGCCGCCTACCTGAAGATCTTCGAACGGCTCGGCCTGGAAGTCATTCCGGTCGCTGCCACGGCAGGCGCCATGGGCGGCTCCAGGAGCGAGGAATTCCTGCACCCCACGGAGATCGGCGAGGACACCTTTGTGCGTTCCGCCGGAGGCTATGCGGCCAACGTCGAGGCCGTGACCACCGTCGTTCCGGCCGAGATCGACTTCACGGACGCCCCGGCAGCCGAAATAAAGGACACCCCGAACACCCCCACGATCGAGACCCTCGTCACGGCAGCCAACGAACTCGTTCCGCGGAGCGAGTCCGACGGCGGTGCGTGGACGGCCGCAGACACGCTGAAGAACGTTGTCCTCGCCGTCACCCTGCCCACCGGTGAGCGCCAGATCGTGGTCATCGGTGTGCCGGGTGACCGGGGTATTGACCTCAAGCGCGTCGAGGCCAACATCGGCGCCTACCTGCCCGTCGCCGGGGAAATCACCGTCGAAGCCGCAGGGGACGAGGACCTCGCCAAGAATCCCCTCATCGTCCGGGGATACCTCGGCCCGGGAATGTCGCTGGCTTCGCCGCTCCTCGGCCTGGAGGGCGCCTCCAAGCTCCTCTACCTCGTGGACCCCCGCGTCGTCAGCGGCACCGCATGGGTGACCGGCGCCAACATGGCCGGCAAGCACGTCTTCGGCCTCGTGGCAGGCCGCGACTTCGGCTGGGACGGCATCATTGAGTGCACCGAAGTGCGTGCCGGCGACGAAGCGCCGGATGGATCCGGCCCGCTCGAAACGGCACGCGGCATCGAAATGGGTCACATCTTCCAGCTCGGCCGCAAATACGCCGAGGCCCTGGAGCTGAAGGTCCTGGATCAGAACGGCAAGCAGGTCGTGGTCACCATGGGCTCCTACGGCGTGGGCGTGACCCGTGCGGTGGCTGCCCTGGCCGAATCCAACCACGACGCCAAGGGCCTGGTCTGGCCCCGCTCTGTGGCGCCGTCCGATGTCCACGTCGTGGCCGTTGGACGCGGCGAGGAGATCTTCGCCGCGGCGGAACAGCTCGCCCTCGAGCTCGAAGCCGCCGGCCTCGACGTCATCTACGACGACCGTCCCAAGGTGTCCCCGGGCGTAAAGTTCGGCGACGCCGAACTCATCGGCGTGCCCACCATCCTGGCCGTCGGCAAGGGACTCGTGGACGGCGTCGTCGAGATCAAGGACCGCCGCAGCGGCGAAGCGGAAAACGTGGCAGTGGACAAGGCAGTTGACTTCGTGGTCAACGCCGTCCGCAGCAACTGACACCCCGCAGTCCCCAGGGTGCTTTCGGGTTTCGAATCGATCCAGCTCGCCACCATCATCCTGATAGTGGTGGCGGGCTTCGCCGCAGGGTGGGTGGACGCCGTCGTGGGCGGCGGAGGCCTGCTGCAGCTTCCGGCGCTGTTGCTCGTACCGGGCATCACTCCGGTGCAGGCACTGGCCACGAACAAGATGGGCTCCATCTTCGGCACCACCACCAGCGCCGTCACCTACTACGGGCGGGTCCGGCCGGACCTGCGGACCGCACTGCCCATGGCGGCCATAGCCCTGGCTGGCAGCTTCGGCGGCGCCTTGCTGGCGGCCCGGCTGCCGGCGGAGGTGTTCAAGCCCATCATTGTCGTGGCGCTGGTCGCCGTCGCGCTGTTTACGGCGCTCAAGCCTGACGCCGGTCACCTGACCGTTCTCAGGCACGACGGCGGGACTCACTATGTGGTGGCCTGCACCATCGGGGCCGTGATCGGCTTTTACGACGGCCTGATCGGTCCCGGCACGGGTTCATTCCTGGTCATCGCCTTGGTGTCGGCGATGGGGTACGCATTCCTTGAGGCAAGTGCCAAGGCCAAAATCGTGAACATGGCCACCAACGCCGGCGCGCTGCTGTTCTTCCTGCCGCACGGTTCCCTGCTGTGGGGAATCGGACTGCTGCTGGGGCTGGCCAACATGGCCGGCGGGTACCTGGGGGCACGCACTGCGGTCCGGCAGGGGAGCCGCTTTGTACGTCTGGTGTTCCTCGCCGTGGTCGGCGCCCTCATCGTCAAGCTCGGCTTCGACGTCTGGCAGGAAAACTTCGCCTGAGCGACGTCTTCGCAGGCGCCCGGGAGCGGCGTAGCATGCCTCTATGTCAGCGGGTGCGGAGCCGTATCAGGAAGCCCTCGCTGCGGCCGTCCGGCATGCCATCCGCTGGCTCGAAAGCCAGCCGCACCGCAGGGTGGGTCCGCAGCAGGCAGCCCGGGAACTTCTGGCAGCGTTCGACGGGGAGCTGCAACCCTCCGGCATGGCACCGGCAGATGTCGTGGATTACCTGGCCAACCACGCGGAGCCGGGCCTCATGGCTATGCCTTCAGGACGCTTTTTCGGCTGGGTCATCGGCGGGACCCTGCCGGCTGCCATGGCGGCGGACTGGCTTGTCAGCTCTTGGGACCAAAACTCGGCGATGCGCTTTGCCACACCGGCCATTGCGGCCATTGAAGAGGCTGCGGGCAACTGGCTGCTGCAGCTGCTCGGCCTGCCGGAGGAGTCCGACGTCGGCTTCGTCACCGGAGCCACCATGGCCAACTTCACCGGGCTGGCGGCCGCGCGGTGGCGGCTGCTGAAGGACGCCGGCTGGAACTTGGACGGTGACGGGCTCTTCGGTGCGCCCCGGATCCACTGCCTTGTCGGGGAGGAACGCCACGAGACGGTGGACCTCGCATTGCGCTATCTGGGGATGGGCAGCCCCACTGTGGTTCCCGCCGACAGCCAGGGACGCATCGACGCTGCGGAGCTGGACTGTGCCCTGGACCGCATCGCCCTGGCCCGCTCTGCGTCAGGTTCCGGGCCAACCGAAGGTTCCGGACCAATCGAAGGGGCCGGCCCCGCCCCAATACTGGTGTGCCTGCAGGCCGGCAACGTGCATTCCGGGGCCTTCGACCCCTTTGCCACGGCGGTCGCGGTGTCGAAGGCACACGGCGCCTGGGTGCACGTGGACGGAGCCTTCGGGCTCTGGGCCGCGGCCGTCCCGGAGCTCGCCGGACTGACAGCAGGCGTGGAGGGCGCCGACTCCTGGGCCACCGACGCCCACAAAAGCCTGAACGTCCCGTACGACTGTGGCATCGCCGTCGTCAGGGACGCCCAGGCGCTGCGCAGCGCCATGGGGCAGCATGCCAGCTACCTCCTCCAGGACGCCGACGGTAGCGGTGATCCGAGCCATAAGGTGCCGGAGCTTTCCCGCAGGGCCCGGGGTGTGCCGGTGTGGGCTGCACTGAAATCCCTGGGAAGGGACGGCGTGGCCGAACAGGTCCGCCGCCTTGCAACATGTGCCGCAGAGCTGGCGGAGAAGCTGGCAGCGATTGACGGTGTGGAAGTCCTCAACGACGTCGGCTTCACGCAGATCACGCTGGCCTTCGGCGACGACGCCACCACCCGCGGCGTGGCGGCCCGGCTCATTGCCGACGGAACGGTGTGGATGTCCGGTTCCCGCTGGCACGGCAGGGACGTGGTGCGGATATCCGTGAGCAACTGGACCACCGACGCCGGCGACGTCGCCACGGCGGTGGAGGCAGTGAAGGTGGCACTCGAAACGGTCCGCCGCAGCCAATCCTGACCATTCCGGGTGCCCAGCCCTATGGCGGTGGCGAATCCCCGGCGGCCTGGCCCGGCTCGGGCAGCGAGTGCGCCGCCGGAAGCCCGTCCAATGTCCGTCCGGCAAGGGTGCTGGCAACCCACAGGGACCGCGCGAGATCCCCGCCGTGGCCCGGCTTCGAAGCATAGGACAGGGCATTGTCCACCTCGCGGGCGATGCTCCACTGGCGGGCCACTTCCGCATCCAGGCCCGCTGCCATGCTGAAGTCCCGGCACCGGGCCCGCAGGCCCGCTTCCGGGTCCGCGGCAGGCAGATCGGGTATCCGGTTCCACAGCACAGGGGCCACCGCGAACTCCGCTTCGCCCACCATGGGCTGCGGATCGATGGCCGCATAGGCCCGGTGCCCGGAGGCGCCATCCAGCCTGGCGAGGATATTGAGGAAGTGGAAGTCCGTGTTGACGAGCACGTCGGTGCCAGTTCGGCGTCCCACGGCACCGCGGGTCTGGCACACCTCCAGCGCGGCTTCCAGGAGCCACCGGGGAAAGGGCCTGCCAAGCTGTTCCCATTCGGCGGGCAGATCGTCGCTCCACTGCTCCGCCCGTGCGGCGACGTGAACGAACTCCCGCCATTGAGCCCGGCCGTCCGGAACAATGCTGAGCTCCCGCACGAGCCTGCCCCACACGTCGGCGGCAACGTCCATGGACGCGGACTGGAGCGATTGTTCCGCATCCAGCCGTTCAAGCAGCATCGAACACGTGCCGGCGTCCGAGGCGAGCAGCCGGACGGCGCCCCGCCCGTTCCAGAGAGCCAGAGCATGCCGTTCCACCAGGGCTTCGTCGTGGGGGAAAGCCACTTTCAAGGCCGCAGGAGCGCCCTGGGCGAGCACCGGCAGCACGATCCCGCCGTGGCCGCTCCATGGCAGGGCGCCGGGCTCCAGATCAACGTCGAGATCCCACTGTTCGATCCGGCTTTGCACCAGCCCGGGGAGGGAAGCCAGCCACGATCGGCCGGCACTGCTGCGGGAGTATCGGCGCGCAAAATCCGGCGGTATGGAAAGGACAGTTGTGCGGCTCATCAGCCCCATCGTAGTTGACCGCGATGCCGGCCGTTCCGGCTGGCCAGGCGTGCCCCGGAGCTGCACAGTTGCCGGCTGCACAGTTTGCCGGAGCTGCACAGCCGTTAGACGATCCCGCTGGCTCCCAGCATGTTGCCGATGGTGAACGTCGCGGCAAGCGCCAGCCCGCCACCCACCACCACGCGCGTGGCGGCGCGGACCTTGGATCCGCCACCGATCCACGCGCCGACGGCACCGGTGAGGGCCAGGGCCGCCAGGACGGCCCCGAACGTGACGGCAACGCGGATGTCTTCCGGAGGCAGCAGGATCGCCAACATGGGCAGGGCCGCGCCGAGGGTGAAGGCTACGGCCGAGGCAAATGCGGCATGCCACGGGCTCACGATGTCCTCCTCGTCGATATTCAGTTCCGCCGACAGGTGGGCTGCCAGGGCATCGTGCTCGGTGAGTTCCCGGGCCACGTTTTGCGCCGTTTCCTCGCTGAGGCCCTTGCTCCGGTAAATGGCGGTGAGTTCGAGCAGCTCGTCCTCGGGCTCCTCCGCGAGCTCGCGGCGTTCCTTCTCGATCAGGTCCTTCTGGCTGTCTCGTTGGCTGCTGACAGACACGTACTCGCCCAGGGCCATCGACACTGCACCGCCCACCAAGCCCGCGGCGCCGGCCGCAAGGATGGGGCCCTGGTCGCTGGTCGCACCGGCCACGCCTACGACGATTGCGGCTACCGACACGATGCCGTCGTTCGCGCCGAGGACGCCGGCGCGAAGCCAGTTCAGGCGGTGGACGATGTCGTTGCTGTGCGGCTCGTGTTCGTGCCGTCCGTCGTGGGGAGATCCTGCAATGTCCGCTGACTCCATGGCTCCAGCAAACCACCACCGCCACCCTGCTGCCAGAGCCCGGCGGGAAATTACGCCGGCGGGGACGAGAGAGCCGCCGTGGGTGCGGTTTCCGGCAAGGGGGGAAGCTGGGAGGTGTCGAGCACCAGTCCGGGGACGGGGCCGGGGTCGGATCCCCAGCGGACGGCACGCTGGGCGGCTCCCAGAAGCGATGCGATCGCCCATTGCCTGGTGGGGCCGGCACTCAGGGCCACAAGATCGCCGTAGACGGGCAGGGTGCCGGCTTCCAGGCTGGCCAATCCCGTGGCGGGGTTCTTCAGGAACGACGCATCCAGCGCATATCCGGGTTCGCGGGGCGGGACCGGCGCGCAGTAGGCGCGGCTGTGGGTCTCCGCCTCGTCGACCAGCGCTTCGTGCCTGGCCAGCAGGTCCCTGGCCAGTTGGCCGGCCGCCTGGCCCTCAAGCCGGGTCAGCGCCACCTGGTAGCCGTAGACCGTCTCCACCTCCGTGCGGACAACCCGCCCGAGCGCAGCCGTTGTGGATGCATCACTTGCATCACCTGTCGGCGGCGCAGCACCCTCGGCGGAAACCGGAGCGACCGTGGCGGCGGCCTGCCCCGCAGGCGCGGACGACGGCGCCGGGTGAGCTGACGGCTGGCATGCGGCGGCAAGGGCACGCGGCCCTGCCGGCGCGGGGGGCAGCGCAGGGACCGGTGTCCCGGAAGCCTCGGCGAGTGCGACCGCCTGCACAAGCTGTGCGGTACCGACGGCTGCCAGCAGCCGCGCCATCCCGCCGTCGGCCGTTTGCGCGTGGGTGAGGCGCAGTCTGCCGCTGGCGGACAGCCCGGCCGCCAGTGAAGGTGCCGTGGCAAGGGAGGCGGCAGATCCCGAAGCCGACGGCGACGGACCTGCATCAGGGGCAGCGGTTGGGGCTCCGCCGGCATCGTCCGAGGAAGGGGCATCGGAGGGAAGCAGCAGCGCCCTCGCCTGCGTAGTCAGCAATGTCACAGTGCGTGAGTACATCAGCCGCTGGGCGCCGGAGGAATCTGCCGCGAGTTGCTGGCTGGCTCCCCGCAGCCGCAAGGTCTCAGCCAGCGCGGATGCCCGTGCCTGCTCGGAAAAAGGCGGGGTGGGCGCCTCCGGGGAGTGCCGCGGAATCAGCGTCATACCAAGGCTGAGGACCAAGAGCGCGGCGAAGGCCGCGAGGGCATACCGGAAGTAGCTGGCCGTCCGGCGGCTTTCTCTGGTGTCCTCTTTCACAACAGACCATGTTGTCACGGCTGAAGAGAACTCCATGCACCAAGGCCGCCGGAAAATCGTTACGCTAGTAGTCACAACATCATCTATAGGGAGGCGGCCGGCATCGTGAGCAATGCAGAAGCCACGACTTCATCAGACCGGACCGACGCGGGAAAGGCTGAACCCGCGACTGTCCTTAATCCCGAGGCTGAACGCCTTCGGTCTTTGCTTGAGCCCGCGGTCCAGGCGCACAGGCTGTACTTGGAGGATGTTGCCATCAACGTCGCAGGCTCCAACCGCGTGGTCCACGTGATAGTGGACCTGCCCCAGGAAGAAACCGGCGGGGTCAGCCTTGATGTCATATCTGACATCTCCAAGGAACTCTCCGACATCCTGGACAGCGATCCCAGCATGGACAGCCGCCCGTACGACCTCGAGGTTTCCTCGCCCGGCGTCGGGCGCCCGCTGAAGGAACCGCGGCACTGGCACCGCGCCCGCGGCCGCATGGTCAGCGTCAACGTGATCCAGGGGGAAAACGTCACCGGCCGGATCCAGTCGGTGGACGATTCGGGCGTGACGCTGGTCCCCGAGATTGCCGTGAAAAAAGGGATGAAGCCCAGGCAAGGCGACCCCGTAAAACTTCCTTTCGACAAGATCCGCAGCGGAAAAGTCGAAATTGAGTTCAGCCACCTCGACGAGGCCGGTCTGGAAAATGAGCACAATGGACCTTCTGAGGAGGCCTGATGGATATTGACATGAGCGCACTAAGACTCCTGGAGCGTGAGCGCGAAATCCCGCTGGATCTCCTCATCCCCACGATCGAACAGGCACTGCTGGTTGCCTACCACAAGTCCCCGGGCGCCTTCGAGAAGGCCCGCGCGGAACTGGACCGCAAGAGCGGCCACGTGACCATCTGGGCCACGGAAATCGACGACGACGGCGTGCCCATCGGAGAGTTCGAAGACACGCCTGCGGGCTTCGGCCGGATCGCGGCCAGCACCGCACGGCAGATCATCCTGCAGCGCCTGCGCGACGTTGAGGACGACAACGTCCTGGGCGAATTCAAGGGCCGCGAGGGCGAACTCGTGGCAGGACTGATCCAGCAGGGCAACAACCCGCACATGATCCAGGTCAACCTGGGAACGGTCGAGGCGCTGCTGCCGCCGCCCGAGCAGGTCCCGGGGGAGAAGTACATCCACGGTAACCGGCTCCGCGCCTATGTGATCGACGTGCACCGCGGCACCAAGGGCCCCTCCATCACGCTGTCCCGGTCGCACCCGGGCCTCGTGCGGAAGCTCTTCGAGCTGGAGGTCCCGGAGATCGCAGACCACTCGGTGGAGATCGTCGCGCTCGCCCGCGAAGCCGGGCACCGCACCAAGATCGCTGTGAAGGCCAATACCCCCGGCATCAACGCCAAGGGCGCCTGCATCGGCGAAATGGGTTCCCGCGTGCGCGCAGTCATGACCGAGCTGAACGACGAAAAGATCGACATCGTCGACTTCAGCGAGGATCCGGCGACATTCATCGCCAGCGCACTGTCCCCGTCGCGTGTGAATTCCGTCACCATCACGGACGAGGCCACCCGTTCCGCCCGCGTCGTTGTGCCGGACTACCAGCTGTCCCTGGCCATCGGCAAAGAAGGCCAGAATGCCCGGCTGGCGGCGAAGCTGACCGGCTGGCGGATCGACATTGTGTCCGACGCCGCGGCGCCGCGCGCGTAGACGAACGTTTCCGCAGTTCACCCGCGCCTGAACCGGACCCGGAACTGCCCGCGCTAACCGCGGGCAGTTTCGGCCGGCATTTCGGGTCCGGGGGCCTTGAGGGGCTAGAATGGAACATGACCGTGCCTAGCAGCCGGCATCAGTGTGCTTGTGTGTGCCCGCCTCCATCAGATGGCTTCCGTCAGATGGCTTCTGTCAGATGGCAGCGGCTGCGCACCGGGCAGGCAGATAAGTACAGGCAGGAAGATACTCGACAGTGGCAGCAGTGCAACACCTCGGGAATCAGCCGCAACGTACCTGCATCGGATGCCGGACCAAAGGGTCGCGGTCTGAGTTACTCCGGCTCGTCTCCGACGCCGGCGGATCTTCCGCCGTCGTGGTGGATGAACGACGCCGGATGGCTGGCAGGGGTGCATGGCTGCACCCCAGCGAAGCGTGCCTGGCCCTGGCGGTCAAGCGGCGTGCATTCGGAAGGGCCCTCAAGGGCGCAACCGATGCCACCGCCGTCGAACGCCGGATCACGGCAGGCACGCACGCCGTGGACACCCCGGTGGCCGCAGCAACAACCGTCCAACCTGAAAGCGGGTCAGAAAACTGATGGAAACCCGATGAGTTCCCAGCGATGAGTGCGCAACGATGACAACTTTGTTGCGCTCTGCAATGGACCTTTCAGCTGCACTCGCGGCGGAGGTCCGCAGTAAGAAGTAGACGGTTCGTGCCTGGCTCGGTGCGGACCGAGACAGGAGAAATGTGGCCAAGGTCCGCGTACATGAGCTTGCTAAAGAGCTCGGTATTACTTCCAAAGATGCAGTAACCAAACTGCAGGAACTGGGCGAATTCGTTCGCTCTGCCTCTTCCACCATTGAGGCCCCCGTTGTGCGGAAACTCCGCAACGCCTTCCCGGCTGCGGCCGCTTCGAAGACCGAAGCGCCCGCCAGCGCCCCCAAGGCTCCGGCCAAGGCGGCAGAATCACGCCCCGCCCCGGCTCCCGGTCCGGCTGCCCCGAAGGCCCAGGCACCCGCCCCGGCACCGGCACCCGCTCCGGCTCCGGCTCCCAAGGCTGAAGCTCCGGCCGCGCCTGCAGCACCTGCTGCTCCCGCAGCCGCAGCGCCCGCAACTCCCTCGCCGGCTGCCCCCGCCGCTCCGTCGACGGGCGCCAAGCCCGGCGCGCGTCCGGCGCCCAAGGCTGAAGCTCCGGCTGCGCCGGCAGCACGCCAGGGTGGCTCGGCTCCCCGTCCGGGCGGTCCCCGTCCCGGCAACAACCCGTTTGCAACGTCCCAGGGCATGCCCCGCGGCCGTGGCGGCGACGGAGACCGTCCGCCGCGCCCGGGCAACAACCCGTTCGCGACGTCCCAGGGCATGCCCCGTCCGGGCGGCAGCCGTACTGAC